>NZ_JAAXKZ010000210.1 GCF_012911875.1 Pseudonocardia bannensis
CGACCTCGCCGACCGGCTTGACCTTCGAGCGGGCGAGGTCGATGGCGCGCTGCCGGAACTCCGGCGGGTGAGGAGCAGGCACGAACGACATCCTTCCCGGCGGACGGCGTCCGCCTCAGGAGAGGTGTCCGGCGTCAGGGGCCAAGCTCACATCGTCTCCGTGCAGGGCTCGCTGTCGATGCGGACCACCGCCCGGTGACACGGCGGGGACCGGTCCTCGACAGCAGCGGATCACCGTCGAGCACACGACGCTGCGGCACGCGAACGGCCTGCAGTCCCTGCTGACCGACGAGGGCACGAGCGAGATGCACAGCCCGCTGACCGGGTAGGCGGTGACCGGATCCCCGCCCTCGGCAGCGGACCCGTGCTGGTGCCGCCGCCCTCCCCGGCCGCGGGGTAAGACATCGGGTGGCGCCGCACGCGCCCGAGGCGCCGCCCGGTCCGACGACGGAGTCGACAGATCATGTCCGAGGCCTCCCTCGGGCGCGCGACGGCGTGCTCGTCGCCGACCTCGGCCGCGTCATCGGCCTACGCCACCGTGTTGTTCGGCGACCTCGGCGCGGACGTCGTCGAGGTGGAGCGGCCCGGACCGCTGAGGACTGGCCGCTGCGGACGCGGCGCTGCTTGACCCGCGGCTCGTGTACTGCTCGGTCTCCGGGTTCGGGGCGGGAGCCGGGGCCGACCTGCCCGGCTACGACCGAGTGGTGCAGGCGATCGGCGACTGCCCCGGGCCGTCGGCGAGCTGAGGGAGTGGCGCTGGATCGCACGCAGGACAGTCAGGTCGGCCCCGCGAGCTGCCGGCCGGTCGCGGCCAGGAGCGCTTCGGTCCTGCCGATCACGGTGCTGATGGTCCTGGTGCTGGTGGTGCTGCCGGCGCGAAGACCATCCTGCTGTGGACCTACCTCACCACCCCGGGACGGTTCGTCTTCGCGACGGCGGCTTCGCCGGGCGCCTACCCGCGTGGGCTCGGACCTTCCTGTGCACCACGATCGAGGTCGTGCGCGAATCTGCAGGTGAACGCGGGCTCGCGGTCATCCCCGCCGCTGGGTAGTCGAACGCAGTCTCGGCCGGCTGGCCACACGCCGGCGCCTCTCAGCCGCGAGGGGTGGCTGCGGTCGTGCCGCCTGTGGGCTCGTTCGAGTCTTGAAGCAGGATCAGGCGGAACAGGTCGCGTAGTTCATCCTCGGACTGATCGTCGCGACCTTGGATCAGCTGCGCGTTGGCGCCTTCCCAGGCGGCCTCGAGGAACCGGGCAGTGCGTGCGCTGTAGAGACGTTCCACACCCGCGCGTGCTGATGCTGCCCAGGAAATGACGAGCTCTCGGTAGGCGGGGTCGCGGACGCTCTGGGCGTAGAGCTCGTAGAGCAGGGTGCGTTCTCGGGCACTGTCCTTGACCGCGTTCACGACCGCGAGGGCCGCCTCGATCATGGACTCGAGGTCGGTGGCCTCGTGGAACTGACGCTCGTACAGGGCCGAGGTGTGCGAGACGAAGAGCCGGAACGCCTCGAGTAGTAGATCGTCGAGGTTGGCGAAGTGGTAGCTGGTCAGCCCGAGGGACAGGCCGGCGGCGCTGGCGACCCGTCGGTGGGTGACGCCCTTGACCCCGTACTCGGCAGCAACATCGAGGGCTGCATTGAGGAGGGTGAGGCGGGTGGCATCGGAACGAGGTCTCGCTCGCACTCCACGATTCCCTTCCACCTGCCCGGCCCTCGTTGACGCTGGGAGAACCATACTGTCTCGCTATGTCCGCGGTAGGACGCTCCGCCGGTCTTCGGGAGGCGAAGCGGGTCTGGCCTGGGGACCGTGCCGGTTGGCCCACGGGTGAGAGGGTGGGGACTGCCCGGCTCGCGACATGGCTGCCCGGTCAGGATTCGAGTGCGATGAGGCGACGGAACCGGCTGCTGTGGAAGACCAGCGGCTCGTTGCGGGGATCTGCGGTCAGACGGTGGATCTGCAGCAGCACGATGTCGTGGTCGCCCGCGGTCACCTCGGAGTGCACCGAGCACTCGAGCCATGCTGCAGCGCCCCTGACGAAGATGGCGCCGTCTTCGCTGGGCTCCCACGGCACGTCGGCGAACCGGTCGCGGTCCTTCGCCGCGAGTGAGCGGCACAGCGCCTCCTGGCCGTCGGCGAGCACGCTCACCCCCAGCCGGGGCAGCTGCCGCAACCGCGGCCACGTCGTCGAGCTGTGTGCCACACAGACCGACACCAGCGGTGGAGTGATCGAGACAGAGGTGAACGAGCTCGCCGCGATCCCGACGGGCTCCTCGTCGTCCAGCGCACAGACAGCGGTCACACCGCTGGGGAAACAGCTGTAGGCCCGCCTCAACTCCGCTTCGTCAACAGGCAGCGGACCGATACTCAGTTTCGAGGGCATTGATCTACTTTCGGCTCGGGTTGTCGAAGTCACGCGGGTGAGATTTGAACGGCGCGCATCAGGGAGCAGTGCGCGCCGCCTGTGGGGTCAGCCCATCAGCTTGCCGCCGTGGCCCCAGCGGTTGCGCGGGACGCCTTCGACGATGACGGTCGACTCCGCGCCGACCTCCTCGCCGAGCACGGAGATCATGGCCTGTGTGACCGCCTCGACCATCCGCTGCGAGAATGACGGGTCCTCGAAGCGATCCTCGAAAACCTTCACCTCGATGTAGGGCATCCTGCCGCTTCCTTTCTGTGGCCAGAAGTACTGACGGAGCACTTGTTGGGTTACAGGCGATTCGCGTCGAACCAGGCTGATGCAACTTTGTTGAACCGCTCCGGGTCGTCCTGGTGCAGGAAGTGGGTGACGCCTGTCCAGAGCTCGACCCGGGTATCGAGACCGAGCTCGTCGACGAGGTGCGACTCCCAGATGTAGGTCGGCTCGTAGGCGTAGATGCACAGTGTCGGCCGGCGGCGCTCGCGGATCGCGCGTTCGGTCTGCGGGCGGAGCCCCGGCGCGTCCTCGCCGCACCACATGCCGGCAAAGGTGGGCCAGACGACCTCGGGCCCGAGTGCGAGCGCCTGTAGCCGGCGTCGGATCCGGCGGGCGGCGGTGACGCTGTTGTGTACCTCCGGCTCGAGGTCGGCTGCCACCGCGGCGCGTTCTGCGCTGTCGGCGGAAGCCGGGTCGCCGATGATCGCGCGAACCTGGCCCTCCCACTCCTCGGGCTGCCCGTAGGCCGGGTCGATCAGCAGGACCGAGCGGACCAGGTCCGG
This sequence comes from Pseudonocardia bannensis, assembly GCF_012911875.1. Taxonomy (GTDB): domain Bacteria; phylum Actinomycetota; class Actinomycetes; order Mycobacteriales; family Pseudonocardiaceae; genus Pseudonocardia; species Pseudonocardia bannensis. The sequence goes on from NZ_JAAXKZ010000210.1 coordinate 3,193, forward strand.
GCGGCGCACAGCCACCAGATGGGCGATGATGCCGCCCAGGGAATGCCCGACCAGATGGCTGTCGCTCAGGCCCAGATGGTCGAGGACGGCGATCACGTCCTCGGCGAGCTCCACGCTCCCGTACCCGCTCGCGGTCCGTTCGGAATGTCCGTGCCCCCGCAGGTCGAGTGTCACAACACGCGCGTCGCCGGCGAAAGCAGAAATCTGGTCGACCCAGTCGGTCGAGTCGCTGCACCACCCGTGAATCAACACGATAGTGCGGTCACCGCTGCCGAACTCCGCCACGAAGCAGTCGAAGCCCCGAACACGAACCCAACTCATGCATTCCTGCTTTCCCTGTGGTGGCCCACTCGACCTGGCGCCGCGGTCAGCTGAGGACCGACGCCGCAGCGGCGAGATAGTCGCTGCGGTCCACACCGGCGGTGAGGACGTGCGCGATGTTGCTCTGGTCACCGAGCAGTCGGATATCGGACAGCACATCGCCGGTGACGACCACGACGTCCCCGGCGAAGCCGGCCGCGAGCTTGCCGATCTGGTGTTCGCGCTGGAGCAGCTCGGCCGCGGTAGCCGTGGCCGTGGTCAGGGCTTCCTCCGGTGTCATGCCGTGCTCGACGTAGAGCTCCAGCTCCCGGGCGTGCGCACCGAAGGGGCACAGCGTGCCGGAGGAGTCGGTGCCCATGGCGATCCGGACTCCGGCCTGGCGGGCGATGGCGAAGGCCTCGAGCGTGCGGTCGTGGGCGTCGCGCAGGTCCTCCACGCCCTCGGGGGTGAGTCCGCGGCGGGTTCCTTCGCGTTGGCACCAGTCGTTGAAGGCCATGGTCGGCACCAGGTAGGTGCCGCGCTCGGCCATCTCCTTGGCGGTGGGCTCGTCCAGGTAGGAGCCGTGCTCGATACTGTCGACCCCGGCGGCGAGGCTGCGGCGGATCCCGTCGATCGACAGTGCGTGTGCGGCGACGCGTAGGTCGAGGTCGTGTGCCTCGTCGACGATCGCGGTGAGCTCGGCGACGGTGTAGTTCGGCCAGTGGGGCTGCTCGCCAGGTGACATTCCGCCGCTGGCCATGACTTTGATGAAGTCGGCGCCCTCGCGAGCTTGCAGCCGGACAAGCTTGCGGCACTCGTCGACGCCGTCGGCGGTGTCCCAGCGGCGGCGGGGGGTGTAGGGCGGGTAGAACAGGTCGCCGTGGCCGTTGGTCATGGTGATCCACCACGGGGAGACCAGCAGCCGCGGGCCGATGGTCAGGCCCCGCTCGACGAAGTCGCGCAGCTCGATCTCTCCGACGTCGCGGTGTCCCATCACCCGCAAGGTGGTGAAGCCGGCCGCGAGGGCGCGATGGGCGTTGCGCAGCCCGTGCAGCAGCTTCGCCGGCTTGGTCACCTGCCCGCGGAAGGCGCCGCTCGACACCACGTTGTCGTGGTCGGAGTTGGTCGTCAGGTGCACGTGCGCGTCGATCAGACCGGGTAGGACGGTGCAGCCGGTCGCGTCGATACGTCGTGTCCCGGCGGGCACCGCGGCGTCGTCGGCGGGCCCGACGTACGTGATGATCCCGTTCTGGATGACGACGAGGCCGTTCACGTGGTGTGTGCCTGGGGCGGCCCAGACCAGGCCGCCCTCGATGGCGATGTCGTTCACCTGTTCACCGTCCCGCTGGTAGGTGGGTACGTCTGGGGCAGGGAGCTCGGCGACAGCCGCCTGCATGTCGCCGAGCCCCCCGCATGTCACCGAGCCGCTGGGGCGGTCAGGCCCTGGAGGGCGTGGGGCCCTCGGCGAAGGCGGGCAGGACCTGCTCGGCCATCAGTTCCATCTGGGCGACGACCGCCTCGATGGGCTGGCCCCAGGCGATCAGGCAGGCGAGGTGGTCGACGCCCATCGCCTCCATCTGCTTGAACCG
>NZ_JAAXKZ010000211.1 GCF_012911875.1 Pseudonocardia bannensis
CCCCGAACCCACCCGCCACCAGGATCTTCAGCGGGACGGGGGCCGGGCCGCCGGTGGCCTCAGCGGGCACGCAGACCTGCCAGCAGCTGTTCGAGCACGTCGGCGCCGGGTCGTCCGTCGTCGGTCGGGGGCGCGGTGTGCACCGTGAGGCAACCGGCGTCGGCGAGGTCGCTGACGAGGACCCGCGCGACGCCCACGGGTACCTCGAGCACGGCGCCGATCTCCACCAGGCACACCGGCCGCTCGGCGAGCTCGAGAATCATCCGGTACTCCATCTGCAGGTCGGTCGCCCAGTCGGCCCTGCCGGTGGTGCTCACCATCGCCTCGATGGGCAGCTCACGGCCCGTCGAGCGGGTGCGGCCGCCGGTGACCGCGTACACCGGTACGACGCGGCCCGCGTCGGCGAGGTGGTCGCTCACGGCCCCGGCCGTCCTGCCGCGACACGCGCCGCGGGGGTCAGGGCATGCCCCACCCGGGCAGCGACCATGGTCATCTCGTAACCGACGAGGCCGATGTCGCACTCCTGGCCTGTGAACACGGCGAGCGTGGCGCCCCGGCTGATCGCGGTGACGAACAGGTAGCCGCGCGACATCTCCAGGATCGTCTGGGTGACCGGCCCCGCGTCGAGCAGATGCGCGGTTCCCCGTGCCAGGCTGACCAGGCCGGACGCGGCGGCCGACAACTGGTCGGCGAGGGCGCCCGGCATGCCGGGCGACGCGGCCAGTCGCAGGCCGTCGCCGGAGACGACCAGAGCGTGTACCACCCCCGGAGTGGTCTTCAGGAAGTCGACGAGCAGCCAGTCCAGTCCGTTGCCCGGCGCGGTCTCCGACCTCATGACCCACCACCGTCGGTCTCGACCACGGCCTTGGCCGCCTGCCGGCTGGCCTGGTAGCGCGACAGCGCGTCGACCACGGTGTTCCTGGGGTGGGGAGCCTCCTCTTCGGCGGGCTCCGGAGCGGGCAGCCGCAGTTCGGGGGTCAGATGGGTCTGCGGCACCCGGCGACGCAGGGTCGGGCCCGCACCTGGCTCCGCGCCGCCCGCCGGGCCGGCGCCGCCGGCTCCGGGAACCGGATCGGGCGCGGGATCCGGGGCGGCATCGCGCGCCGGGCCGAGCGGCGACGGCGAGTCCGGCGCCGCACCCGGCCCCTGCCCGTGCGCCGACTCCCACGCCGACGGCGCGAGCGGGGCCGTCAACTCGTCGAGCCCGGGGTCCGTCCGGTCGCCGTCGTTCACCACCGCCGGGGCCCCGCCCTGCGGCGGCCCCGAGAACCCGTCGCCGGGGGCCCCGACGGCCACCGGCTCCCGGATCAGCGCCCGGGCCGGTTGCGGCTCCGCGGCGTGCGCGCCGCCGAGGCCGTGCTTGCGTGGGCGCAGCGACACCGCCGCCGGAGCCGGAGTGGCGAGCGAATGGGCGGCGTGCCGGGACTCGAACAGCTCGGGCGGCAGTACGACCAGCACGGTCAGCCCGGAGCCGGGGGTGGCGCTCAGCGTCACCTGGATCCCGTGCCGGGCGGCGAGCCGGGCCACGACGTGCAACCCGAGGCGCTGCGCGACGGACAGGTCGATCTCGGGCGGGTGAGCGAGGAGGTCATCGGCGGCCGCCCGCTCCTGCGGCGGCATCCCGATCCCCCAGTCCTCGATCGTGACCAGCTGCCCGCCCTCGTGGAGCCGGTCCGTCCGGGTCCGGATCGTCACCGCGGTGTCCGGCGGGGAGAACCGGACCGCGTTCTCGGTCAGCTCGGCGAGCAGATGGGTCAGGTCGGCGACGACACGCCCGGACACGGCGGGGCGCTCGTCGACGGAGAAGACCACCCGGTCCAGGTCCTCGGTCTCCGCGATGGCCGCGCGCACCACGTCGCGCAGCGGTACCGGCTCCCGCCAGACGCGCGCCGGTTGCTCCCCCGAGAGGACCAGCAGGCTCTCCGCGTTGCGCCGCACCCGGGTCGCCAGGTGGTCGAGACGGAACAGCTCGGACAACGCATCCGGGTCCTGCTCGGACTCCTCCAGCTGGTTGATGATGTCCAGTTGCCGGTAGACCATGCCCTGGTTGCGCCGGGCGAGGTTGAGCAGCAGGTCGGAGGTGAACTGCCGCCGGCCGATCTCGGAGTCCGCGAGCTTCCGGTCCAGCTCCTTCTTCTCGTTCTGCTGGTCCTCGGTGATCCTCCAGAACACCATCACCCCGATGCAGGCGGCCACCACCGCGGAACCGTGGAGAAACGCCCACAACCAGGGTTTCGCCTGCGCCGCGGGATGGTTGAAGATCAGATCCGGCCGGAGCTCGGCGCCGACACCGCGCATGACCACCATCAGCAGGGTGAAGACGAAGAACGGCACCCAGTCCTGATAGAGCGCGATGAAACCGACGATGACGAAGAAATGGAAATGGGCCTCGATCGCGCCGCGGCTGAACGCGACCAGCACGGTCGTGGCGTACACCAGTCCCGTCGTCACCATGACCGACGCCAGCCGCCGCTGGGTCCCGAGCACGTGACCCAGCACCAGGAACACCGCCGCGGGGAGCGTTGCGACCAGCACGATGTCCAGCGGGTTCCGCAGGGCCGCGCCGAAGATCGCCAGTGCGGGCAGGTGCAGGGCGAGCAACCACTCCAGCAGGCGGTGGCGCCGTTGCCAGTCCCTGTCGTCGAGGGTGTTGCCGCGGGGCAGGTGGTCGAACAGTGCCTTCCCCATCGTCATCGGTCGCGCCATTCTCCGACACCTCGATGAATCGGCTACCCCGAACGGCACGACGGGCGCGACAGAAGGCGTGCCCGCAGCGGCGATTCGTCGTCACGGATGGTCGGTGATCAGTTCTCGCCCGGATACGCAGCCCGGCGGGGTGCCCGGCCGCCGCGGGCTCAAACCACGAACCCATGTGGTGGACGCTGACCGCGGCCCGGCCCCCGGCGCGTCGTAAGGTCTGGCGTCGTGCACGTCGTGCTGGCCTCCGCCTCCCCCGCCCGGCTCTCCGTCCTCCGCTCGGCCGGACTCGACCCCCTCGTCGAGGTGTCCGACGTCGACGAGGAGGCGCTGCTGGCCGCGGTTCCGGACGCCTCGCCGGGCGAGAAGGTGACCCGCCTGGCCGGGGCCAAGGCCACCACGGTCGCCCGTCGCATCGCCGACACCCGCCCCGACGCGGTGGTGATCGGCTGCGACTCGATGCTGCACATCGACGGCGAGCTCGTCGGGAAGCCGGTGGACGCCGACCAGGCGCGCAAGCGCTGGCGAGCCATGGCCGGCGGCACCGGCGAGCTGGTGACCGGGCACGCGGTGCTGCGCCTGGCCGACGGCGAGATCGACCGGGTCGCCGAGGGGCACGCCGTCACCACCGTCCGCTTCGGCGAGCCGACGGAGGACGAGCTGGAGGCCTACGTCGCCAGCGGCGAGCCGATGGCCGTCGCCGGCGCATTCACTCTGGACGGGCTGAGTGGCTGGTTCGTCGAGGGGATCGACGGCGACCCGTCGAACGTGATCGGGATCAGCCTCCCGCTGACCCGCCGGCTGCTCGCCGGGGTGGGGGTGCCGGTGACCACGCTGTGGTCACCGGCCTCCGGCCGCCCCTAGCTGCACACCTGGTCGTGTGGCAGGGCTGACCCTCACAACTGGGACGGCACGGCGGTGCGGGCCAACGCGTGCTCGACGAGCGTGATGAGCGTGGTCAGACCGGACTCGGGCCGCCGGGCGTCCATCCGCACGAGCGGGCAGTCGGGCGGGAGCGCCAACGCGTCGCGGACGGTGTCGTCGTCGAAGTCGTCGGAGCCGGGGAAACCGTTGACCGCGACCACGAACGGGAGCCGCCGGTTCTCGAAGTAGTCGATCGCCGGGAAGCAGTCGTCGACCCGCCGCAGGTCCACCAGCACCACGGCGCCCACGCACCCGCGGGCGAGCTCGTCCCACATGAACCAGAACCGCGACTGCCCCGGCGTGCCGAACAGGTAGAGGATCAGCGAGTCGTCGACGGTGATCCGGCCGAAGTCCATCGCGACCGTGGTGGTCCGCTTCTCCGGTACCGGGCCGAGGTCGTCCACGCCGATCGACGCCGACGTCATCTCCTGCTCGGTCAGCAGCGGCGGGATCTCCGACAGCGACCGCACCAGGGTGGTCTTACCGACTCCGAAACCGCCCGCGACCAGTACCTTGAGCGGGATCAGCGCCTGATCCGAGTCACCGCGCACGTAGTCCATCAAGCAGTCTCTCCAAGATCTCCGGGCCAGGCCCGCCGTTCGTGGTCGCCGAGGGCGGCAGGTGCACGGCCAGATAGCCGGCGTCGGCGAGGTCGCCGACCAGCACCCGGGCCACTCCAACCGGAACGCCCAGGGTCGCGCCGATCTCGACCACCGAGATCGGCGCCGCAGCCAGCTCGACGATGGTGCGGTACTCAAGTTCGAGGTCGGCGGCTCTCCCACCCGCGTCGGTCACGGTGATCAGCGCCTCCACCGGCATCTCCCGGCCGGTCGAGCGGGTCCGGCCGCCGGTGACCGCATACACCGGGACGACCCGGCCGCCCGACGAGCGACCGCCGGCCGACCAGTCGGCGTGCCGGCCGTCGCCGGGTTCCTCCGCCACCACCGCCACTAACCCCCGGTGGTGGTGCGGGGTGCAGGGTTCAGCGCATGCCCGACCCGGGAGGCCAGCATCGTCATCTCGTAGCCGATCAGACCGATGTCGCAGCGGCGCTCCGCGTACACCGCGAGGGTGGCACCCTGACCGACCGCCGTGACGAACAGATAGCCACCGGCCATCTCCAGGATGGTCTGGGTCAGCGCCCCGGCGCCGAGCAGGTGTGCGGTTCCCCGGGCGAGGCTGACCAGCCCGGACGCCGCTGCGGACAGCTGGTCACCGAGCGCGACATCGACGCCGGGGGAGGTGGCCAGCCGTAACCCGTCACCGGAGACGGCTTCCCAATGATCTTGTCAAGTCGTGACCGGGGCGGCCTGGTAGGGGCGTTGGTCGCGCAGCATCGCCCAGAGCACGTTGACTCGCCGTCGGGCGAGGGCGAGGACTGCGTGGGTGTGTCGTTT
>NZ_JAAXKZ010000212.1 GCF_012911875.1 Pseudonocardia bannensis
GATGGGTGCGGGCCGCACGGCGGTCATGGGCTGCTCCTGCACGGACGGGACGGCGGTGGCATGCGGGCGTACCCGTCAGCGCCCGCCCCGAACGTCGGATGTGGCCGCCGGCGCCGGAGGCGACCTTCCTCACCGCGTGCTGCGGCGCGCCCGGCGGGCGGTGAAGATGAGCCGGTGACAGGCGCGCCGACGACGGCCTTACCGGTACCGGCACCGGTGCCGGCCCGGCTCCTCCCGACCGGCCCCGGCCCCCGGTGAGCGGCCTTCGCGTCCGCGCCCGCCCGGCCACGACGTCGGCCCTGCTCGTCCTCGCGATCCTGTTGTTCGCGCTCAACCTGCGCGGGCCGATCGTCGCCATCTCACCGGTGCTCGATGCGATCACCGCCGATCTGGGCATCGGGGCGGGTACGGCCGGACTGCTGACCAGCCTGCCGGTCCTGTGCTTCGGCGTCGCGACCCCGCTGGCGGCCTGGCTGCTCGGACGCACCGGACTCGAGCGCGGTGTGCTGCTCGCACTCGCCGGGGTGCTCGCGGGCACCGTGGTCCGGTCCGCCGACGGCGTGCCGGCCGCGCTGGCCGGCACCCTCGTCCTCGGTATCGCGATCACCATCGGCAACGTGGCCGTGCCCGTGGTGATCGGCCGCGACCTCCCGCACCGCGCCGGCGCCGTCCTCGGCGCCTACACCGCGGCGCTCAACGTCGGCTCGATGCTCACGCTGTCGCTGACGGTACCGATCGCCGGTGCGGTGGGCTGGCGGGTGGCACTCGTGACCTGGGGCGCGCTGGTGCTGATCGCGTCCGCCGTGTGGTGGTGCGCGACACGGAGCCGGACCACGCAGGACCCTGCTCCGGTCACCGGCGACCCACCCGACCTCGCCGACCGCACGTCCGTGTGGTGGCGCCGGCCGGTCGTGTGGGGGCTGACCATCGCGTTCTCCGGCCAGGCGTTCGCCTACTACGGGGTGACGGCGTGGCTGCCGCTGCTGCTGCGCGACGAGCGCGGTCTGAGCGAGAGCGCCGCGGGGCTCAGCTCGTCGATCTTCCAGGTCGCGGGGATCGTCGGCGCGTTCGGCGTGCCCCTGCTGCTGCGGCTGTGCTCCGGGCCGCGTCCGGTCCTGCTGATGGTGTGCGCGGCGTGGACCACCCTGCCGCTCGGCCTGCTGCTCGCGCCGCGGTGGTGGCCGCTGTGGTGCGCGCTGGGTGGGGCGGCCCAGGGCGGCGGACTCACGGTGATCTTCTCGATGATCGTCCAGCGCGCCCGCAGCCTGGCCGAGAACCGCCGGATGTCCGCACTGGTGCAGGGCGGCGGGTACATGGTCGCCGCGGCCGGGCCGACCGTCCTCGGTGCCGTCCGGGAGGCCACCGGCGGGTGGACGGCGCCCCTGCTGGTGATCCTCGGGGCGATCACGCTGCTCACGATCGCCGGGACGCTCTCGGCCCGCCGCCCTACCGCAGCAGCCGGCGCAGGATCTTCCCGCTCGGCGACTTCGGGACCGCCTCGATGAACTCCACGCTGCGCACCTTCTTGTAGGGCGCCACCCGCTGGGCCACCCAGTCCATCAGCGCACCGGCATCGAGCGGCCGCGCGGCCACCACGAACGCCTTCGGCGCCTCCCCGCCCTCGAGGTGCGGGATGCCGACGACCGCGGCGCCGAGCACGTCGGGGTGGGTGAGCAGCACGGACTCCAGCTCGGCGGGTGCCACCTGGTAGCCCTTGTACTTGATCAGCTCCTTGAGCCGGTCGACGATCCAGAAGATCCCGTCGTCGTCGACGCGGACGAGGTCGCCCGTGCGCAGCCAGCCGTCGACGACGGTCGCGGCGGTGGCGTCCGGATCGTCCAGGTACCCGCCATCACCTGCGGTCCGCGCACCCACAGCTCACCGGTGGCGCGCGGCCCGGCGTCGGCCCCGGTCTCCGGGTCGACGAGCCGGGCCTCGGTGTTGGCAACCAGCCGGCCCACCGACCCGGCCGGGCCGGTCCTGCCCGCCGGCACCCCGGCAGGCATGCTCCGGGACCATCGTCCCGCGGTGCCGGGCCCTCCGCCGCTGCCGCGCCGGGGACCCGGGCCGGAGGCTGCGGTGCGGTCTCGACTGGACCTCGACGCGAGCCCGAAGCCCGCGGTGCCCGCCCGTCGCCGTCGTCACCGGCCCGCCGCGTGACGGCGCACGAGTGGTCGGGGCCTGGGCGAGCGCCCGAGTGCAGATGCACACCGGGTCGACGCGCGGAAGGGGCGAGACGTGAGGCGAGCACAGGAGACCACCGCGAGCGTCCCGGTCGTCGAGACCGCCGGGTACGGGGACCTTCCCACCGGGGCGCTCGGGTACCTGCGGCGCAAGATCGTCGCGCTGCTGCGGCTGGTCCCCGAGCCCGTGCCGGGCGTGCGGATCCGGCTCACCCGGCTGACCGACCCGACCGTGACGCCGCCGGTGATCGCGCAGGCCAACGTCGACCTGGGCGATCGCATCCTGCGGGTGCAGGTCACCGCGGACACCGCGGGCGAGGCCGCCGACCTGCTGGCCGCGCGGTTGCGGCCCCGGCTGGAACGGGCCGCCGCGCGCCATTCGCCACGGCGCCGGGCCGCGGAACCGTCCGCCGGCGCGGCCGCGCCGGCCGGGACGGCACCGGTCCTGCGGCGCAAGTCCTACACCCTCGCCCGCCGCACGGTCGACGAGGCGCTCGCCGAGATGGACGAGCTGGACTACGACTTCCACCTGTTCACCGAGGTGGGCAGCGGCCAGGACTGCGTGCTCTATCACGACGTGGCCGGGCCCCGGCTCGCACAGCTGCACCCGCAGCCGGACCGGATCGCCCCGCACATCGCTGCGGTGTCCGTCAGCAGCCATCCCGCACCTGTGCTCAGCCTCGAGCAGGCCTCGCACCGGCTGGCGCTCTCGGGCCTGCCGTTCCTGTTCTACCGCGACCGGGAGACCGACCGGGGTCACCTGCTGTACCGCCGCTATGACGGCAACTGCGGGGTCGTGACGCCGGCGGGGTGAGCACCGGCGTCCTGAGTGCTGTCAGCGGGACTTCGGATCGGAGCCGGACATCTGCTCGCGACCCACGGACTGGGCCGCGACCTCGGACGGTGCCGCGGTCCCTCCGGCGTGCGCCTCCGCGCGGGCCCGGGCCGCGATGTGCGGATAGTGCAGGTCGAACGCCGGTCGCTCGGAACGGATGCGCGGCAGCTCGGTGAAGTTGTGCCGCGGCGGAGGGCAGGACGTGGCCCACTCCAGCGAGTTGCCGAAGCCCCACGGGTCGTCGACGGTGACGATCCGGCCGTAGCGGTAGCTGTGCGCGACGTTCCAGATGAACGGCAGCACCGATGCACCCAGCACGAACGCACCGATCGAGGAGATCGCGTTCAGCGTGGTGAAACCGTCGGTCGGCAGGTAGTCCACGTACCGCCGTGGCATGCCCTCGTTACCCAGCCAGTGCTGCAGCAGGAACGTCATGTGGAAGCCGATGAACGTGGTCCAGAAGTGGAACTTGCCCAGCGTCTCGTCCATCATCCGGCCGGTCATCTTCGGGAACCAGAAGTAGATGCCGCCGTAGGTGGCGAACACGATCGTCCCGAACAGCACGTAGTGGAAGTGCGCGACCACGAAGTACGAGTCCGAGACGTGGAAGTCCAGCGGCGGGGACGCCAGCAGGACACCGGTGAGGCCACCGAACAGGAACGTGACCAGGAAGCCGAGGGCGAACAGCATCGGCGTCTCGAAGGTGAGTTTCCCCTTCCACATGGTGCCGATCCAGTTGACGAACTTGATCCCGGTGGGCACGGCGATGAGGAACGTGGTCAGTGAGAAGAACGCCAGCAGCACCGCGCCGGTGGCGTACATGTGGTGCGCCCACACGGCCATCGAGAGCATCGCGATCGCGATGGTGGCGAAGACCATCCCCTTGTAGCCGAACAGCGGGCGCCGGCTGAACACCGGGACGATCTCGGAGATGATCCCGAAGAACGGCAGCGCCACGATGTAGACCTCGGGGTGGCCGAAGAACCAGAACAGGTGCTGCCAGAGGATGGCCCCGCCGTTGGCCGGGTCGAAGGAGTGCGCGCCGAAGTGCCGGTCGGCCAGCAGCGCCAGCAGCGCGGCGGCCAGGATCGGGAAGGCCATCAGGACGAGCAGGCTCGTCACGAACAGCGTCCAGGTGAACAGCGGCATCCGGAACATCGTCATCCCGGGGCCGCGCATGCAGACGACCGTCGTCACGAAGTTGACGCCGCTGAGGATCGTGCCCAGACCCGAGATGACCAGGCCGATGATCCAGAGGTCGGCGCCGGCGCCCGGGGAGTGCGCGACGCCCGAGAGCGGGGCGTAGGCGAACCAGCCGAAGTCGGCGGCCCCGCCCGGGGTGAGGAACCCGGTGAGCAGGATCAGCCCGCCGAACAGGAACAGCCAGTACGACAGCGCGTTCAGCCGCGGGAACGCGACGTCGGGGGCGCCGATCTGCAGGGGCAGCACCAGGTTGGCGAACGCGAACGCCATCGGCGTCGCGTAGAGCAGCAGCATGATCGCGCCGTGCATGGTGAACAACTGGTTGTACTGCTCGGGGGACAGGAACTGCAGGCCCGGGCGGGCGAGCTCGCCCCGCATCAGCATCGCCATCATGCCGCCGGCCAGGAAGAACCCCATCGCCGTGACGACGTAGAGGACGCCGATCTGCTTGTGATCGGTCGTCCGCAGCATCTCGGCCAGCCGCGAGCCCTTCGGCGGGCGCTGAGGCGGGAACGGGTGGGCGACGATCACCCGCGGAGCCGTGGCCGTCATCGCGACCTCCTCGTCGAGACGCCGTGGTGCTGGCGGACGGTAGGGCGGACATGCCGCAACCGGTAGGGACCTTCGTCCCGGTATCGCCCCGCCCCCCACAGCCTGATCAAGGGCAGAGGGGGGCTAGTCGATCTTCATGAACCCCCGTCTGCCCTTGATCGCCGGCTTGGGGGTGGGCGGGGGTGTCGCTGATAC
>NZ_JAAXKZ010000213.1 GCF_012911875.1 Pseudonocardia bannensis
CCCGCCACCCGCGCCACGACAGGAGACGTCCGATGATCGCGCCCTCGGCGCTCGTGAGCGGCTCACGAGGGTTCCGGGCATGAGCGCCACCGGTGCCTACCGGCACCTCTTCTCCCCGCTGCGGCTCGGACCGCTGACGCTGCGCAACCGCATCGTGTTCTCGGCGCACCTCACCAACTACGCCGCGGACGGCCGGCCCACCGACCAGCACGCCGCGTACTACGCGGCGCGCGCGGCCGGCGGCGCCGGGCTGATCATCACCGAGGAGCACTCGACCCACCCGACGGACTGGCCGTACGAGAAGCTCATCCACGGCTTCCATCCCGACGTGGTCCCGGGCTACAAGAAGATCACCGAGGCGGTGCACGCCCACGACGTGCCGATCCTGGCCCAGCTCAACCACAACGGCGGCCAGGCGTCGTCCATGTTCTCCCGGCTCCCCGTCTGGGCGCCCTCCGCCGTGCCGGACCCGATGTTCCGCGAGGTCCCGAAGGCCGTCACGGTCACGGAGATCGCCGAGATCGTCGCCGGTTACGGGCAGGTCGCCGAGGCCTGCGCGCAGGGCGGGTTCGACGGCGTCGAACTGCAGTGCAGCCACTCGTCGATCGTCCGGGGATTCCTGTCCCCGGCCACGAACAAGCGCACCGACGACTACGGCGGCTCGCTGGCCAACCGGGCCCGGATCCTGCTGGAGATCGTCGACGCGGTGCGTGCGGCGATCGGCCGGGACCGCGCGCTCGGCGTCCGCATCTGCGGCGACGAGCTGATCGAGGGCGGCACCACGATCGACGAGGCCGTCGAGGTCGCCCGCATGGTCGAGGCGTCCGGCAAGGTCGACTACATCAACACCTCGATCGGCGTGGCCACCTCGACGCTGTACATGATCGAGGCGTCGATGCACATCCCGCCGGGATACGCGATGTTCATCCCGTCGGCGATGCGCAAGGCCGTCGACCTGCCGGTGGTCGGCGTCGGCCGGTTCAAGGACCCGCTGCAGGCCGACCGCGCCCTGCGCGAGGGACACTGCGATCTCATCGGCGTGGTCCGCGGGCAGATCGCCGACCCGGACTTCGCAGCCAAGGCCCGAGCCGGGCACGCCGCCGACATCCGCACCTGCCTGTCCTGCAACCAGGAGTGCGTGGGCCGGATGGGACTCAACCGCTGGCTCGGCTGCATCGAGAACCCGCGCGCCGGCCGGGAGGCCGTGCCGATCCCGTCGCCGACCGTCCCCGGTCGCCGGGTGCTCGTCGTGGGCGGCGGGCCGGCCGGGCTGCAGGCCGCCGCGACCGCGGCCGGGCAGGGGCACCGGGTGACGTTGTGCGAGCGGTCGGAGGAGACCGGCGGGCAGGTCGGCGTCGCCGCCTCGGTGCCCAGCCGCGCGGAGTTCCTCGACGTCGTGCGCAACCTGCTCGCCGAGTGCAAGCGGCTCGGCGTAGAGATCAGGACCGGTGTCGAGGTGGACGCCGCCCAGGTGCGGTGCGAGCGCCCCGACGTCGTCATCCTCGCCACCGGCGCCCGCCCCGCGCCACCGTGGTGGGCCGGCGGGCTGGACCGGGTGGTCGATGTCCGGGACGTGCTGGAGGGCCGCGCGGAGCCGTCCGGTTCGGTGCTGGTGTTCGACGAGCTGGGCTTCCATCAGGCGACGTCGGTGGCCGAACTGCTCGCCGACCGCGGCTGCGACGTCGAGATCGCGACCCCCGGCATGGTCGTCGGCCAGGACCTCGGGATCACGCTCGACATGGAGATGTTCAACGTGCGGGCGCACGCCAAGAAGATCAAGCAGACGACCGACCGGGTGATCATGGGCGCGTCCGCGACCGAGGACGGCCGGGTCGCGCTGCAGGTGCTGCACCACACCGTCGGTGTGGACTCCGAGCTCACGTACGACTGGGTGGTGTGCGCCGTCCCGCAGGCCCCCGAGGACGGGCTGTGGCGCGAACTGCGCGGCGGCGGGATCCCGGTGCACCGCGCCGGGGACTGCGTGACGCCGCGCCGCGCCCACGCCGCGGTCGTCGAGGGCCACCGCGTGGCGGTGTCGCTGTGAGCGCCGTCCTCGCCGGAGGTCCCCGATGACGGCACCCGTCCCGTCGCAGGCCGGAGCCCAGCCGGGACCCGGCACGACCGGTGGCACGGCCGACGCGACGGCGCAGCCGCTCACCCGCCCGGCCCCCGAACCCGGCCCGGCCTCCGGGTGCCCGCTCGCCGTCGTCGTCGTCCGCGACGGGATCGTGCCGCTGGGTGCCGACGAGGCCGTGGCCGAGGCCGGCGGTGCCGCGCTGCTGATCGGGTCCGGCACCAAGGAGGCCGCCGCCGAGCTGCCCCCGCTGCGCCGGGCCTGGCTCGCCGAGGCCGGTGCGTTCGCCCCGGCCCGGTGGGCCGCCGCGCTGGCCGGGGTCCTCGCCGACGCCGGGCCGCTGCTGCTGCCGGCCTCCCCGGACGGCCGCGACCTGGCGCCGCGGCTGGCCGCCGCGCTGGGCCGCCCGCTGCTCGCCGGTGTCACGGCCCTGCGCGAGCACGGAGCCGACCTGATCCGCTACGGCGGCCGGCTCGCGATGACCGCCACGGTGTCCGGCTCGTTCGTCGCGACGCTGCAGCCCGGGATCCGCGGCGCCGAAGCCGTTCCGGGCGAACCCGAGCTGACCGAGGTGGACCTCGAACTGCCGCAGTGCCCGGACGTCGAGGTGCTCGAGGTGCTGCCGCCGGACCCGGCGACGGCCGACCTGGCCGAGGCGCCTCGCATCCTCGGCGCCGGCGCGGGACTGACCCGCGGCGGCGAGCCGTCGGGGACCGCGGCGATCGACCTGCTCGGCCGGGTGGCGGCCGCGCTCGGCGCGAGCGTCGGCGCGACCCGGGTCGTCACCGACGCCGGCTGGGCGGACTACCAGCGCCAGATCGGCGCCACCGGCGTCGTGGCCGACCCGGACCTCTATATCGCGTTCGGGGTGTCCGGGGCCGCGCAGCACACCGGCGGGCTGGGCGCACCCGAGCACATCGTGAGCGTCAACCTCGACCCGAGCTGCCCGATGACCGCGATGGCCGACCTGGGCATCGTCACCGACGCCGCCGCGCTCCTGCGCGAGCTCGCCGACCGGCTGCTGACGGCCGACGAAGGAGAACGATGACCGCGCCGCAGGCGCAGACCGCGGCGGCGACCGAGGGCTCGCAGCACGCCGGCCCGGCCGGGCGCGCCGTCCGGGTACCGGTCCCGCCGCAGACCTTCGACGCGATCATCGTCGGCGCCGGGCCGGCCGGCTCGGCGGCCGCGCTGGAGCTGGCCCGCGCCGGGCACTCGGTCGCGCTGGTCGAGCGCGGGCCGTACCCCGGCTCGAAGAACGTCTACGGCGGCGTGATCTACGGCCGGATCCTCGACGAGCTGATCCCGCGCTGGTGGGAGCACGCGCCGGTGCAACGCTGGGTCACCCGCCGACAGACGATGATCATGACCCCGACCCAGGCGATGACCGTCGACTTCCGCAGCCAGGCCTGGGGCGAGCCGCCCCACAACGGGGCCACCGCGCACCGCTCGGACTTCGACGCCTGGCTCGCCGCGGAGGCGGAGAAGGCGGGCGCGGTCGTCGTCCCGTCCACCGTGGCCACCGGCCTGCTCACCGGGCCCGACGGCTCGGCCGTCGGGATCCGTACCGACCGACCGGACGGCGACCTCGGTGCCCGGGTGGTGATCGCCTGCGACGGCGTGAACTCCTTCCTGGCCAAGCAGGCCGGCCTCTACGACGCCGCCCGCCAGGTCGAGCACACGACGCTGGGGGTCAAGGAGACCCTGCGGCTGCCCCGCGAGGTGATCGACGAGCGGTTCGGGCTGGCCGGACGCGAGGGCGTCGACATCGAGATGCTCGGCGCCACCGGCGGCATCCCCGGTGGCGGCTTCCTCTACACGAACCTGGAGTCGATCTCGGTCGGTGTCGTGTTGGGACTGCCCGGGCTGGCCAAGGCCAAGCGACGCCCCGAGGACGTCGTCGCCGAGCTCAAGGCACACCCGGCGATCGCCCCGCTCGTCCGCGGCGCGGAGCTCGTCGAGTACTCCGCGCACCTGATCCCCGAGGGCGGCTACAAGCACCTGCCCCAGCTGATCGGCGACGGCCTGCTCGTCGCCGGCGACGCCGCCGCGCTGTGCCTGGCCGCCGGGATCTGGCTCGAGGGCGTCAACTTCGCGATCGGGTCCGGGATGTACGCCGGGCGCGCGGCCGCCGCCGCGCTGCGCCGCGGGGACACGTCCAAGGCCGGGCTGGCCGGCTACCGCACCCTGCTCGAGGGCAGCTTCGTCCTCGCCGACCACAAGAAGCTGCGTGACCTCCCCGGCCTCGTGCTGTCGGAGCGGATGCAGACGCAGTACCCCGGGATGATCTGCGACATCGTCCAGGGCATGTTCGACGTCACCAACCCGACGCCGAAGCCGGGACTGCGCAAGCTCCTGCGGCGCAGCGCGAAACAGCACGGCGTGCGACTGCGCGACCTGGCCCGTGACGGGCTCACCGGACTGCGAGGATTGAGCTGATCACATGAGCTACGCCGAGGTCTCCTTCTCCGACCGGATGGCATGCGTCGACTTCCGTGTCGGTGAGCGGCCGCACATCCAGGTCGACACCGACGTCTGCCGCTCCTGCACCACGCAGGCCTGCGTGACGGCGTGCCCGGCCAACCTGTTCGTGCCCGTCGCCGAGGGCGGCATCCTGTTCAACTACGAGCAGTGCTTCGAGTGCGGCACCTGCTACCTGGTCTGCAACAACTCCGGCGCGATCCGATGGAGCTACCCCGACGGCGGCCAGGGCGTCGTCTTCCGGCATGGCTGAGGGG
>NZ_JAAXKZ010000214.1 GCF_012911875.1 Pseudonocardia bannensis
GACAGCATCGACCCCACCCCCGCCTACCCCATCTCATGACCACGACCACCCCGCGAGTCGCGGTATCCCCGCGCGCGAGTCGCGGTATCCCCGCGCGCGAGTCGGGGCGTCCCCGCGGCCGGGTGGGGGCGGGCCGGCGATGAAGCCACTCGACCCCCGGCTGCTGCGCACCGCGCGCGCGGTGCGCGTGCACCTGGCCGTGACCGTGCTCTGTGGTGCCGCGGTGACCGGGCTGATCCTCGCGCAGGCCTGGCTTCTCGCACACACGATCGGCGAGACCACCCGCGGCGCGGGCCCGGGCGAGCTCGGCTGGGCGATCGGCGCCGTCGGGCTGGTCGCGCTCGCCCGGGCCGTGCTCGCCCACGGGGCCGAGACGGCGGCGTTGCGCAGCGCGGCGCGGGCGAAGTCCCAGCTGCGCCGCCGGCTCGTCGCCCACGTGACCTCCGGGCCGCCCGACCCGGCGGGGCGCAGCCCCGGGGAGCTCGTCACGCTGGCGACCCGCGGCCTCGACGCGCTGGACGACTACTTCGCCCGCTACCTCCCGCAGCTCGTGCTGGCCGCCCTGGTACCGCTGGCGGTGCTCGTCGTGGTGGTGCGCGCGGACTGGATCTCGGCGCTGGTCATCGGGTTGACGCTGCCGCTGATCCCGTTGTTCATGGCGCTGGTCGGCTGGCACACCCAGGCCCGCACACGCCGGCAGTGGCGGCTGCTGAACCGGCTGGGCGGGCACTTCCTCGACGTCGTCGAGGGGCTGCCGACGCTCGCGCTGTTCCGCCGCGCGAAGGCCGAGGCGGCGCTCGTCCGCCGGGTCACCGACGACCACCGCCGCGCGACGATGGGCACGCTGCGGATCGCGTTCCTCTCGGCGTTCGTGCTCGAACTCGTGGCCACGCTGGCCGTGGCGCTCGTCGCCGTCGAGGTCGGGCTGCGCCTGATGTACGGCCGCCTCGATCTCGAGACGGCACTGCTGGTGCTGATCCTGGCCCCGGAGGCGTACCTGCCGCTGCGCGAGGTCGGGGCGCGCTTCCACGCCAGCATGGAGGGCGTCGCCGCGGCCGAGCAGGTCTTCACCGTCCTCGACGGCCCCGGTGGGAAGCCGGTGTCCCGTCGCCCGGACAGCCCCGGGCACGCCGAGCAGGCCCCGAAACGCGGGGTGGCGCTGCGCCTGGAGGACGTCGCGGTCACCTATCCGGGCCGCGACACTCCCGCCCTCGACGGTGTCCGCCTCACGGTGCCGGCCGGGTCGAGCCTGCTCGTCAACGGGCCGAGCGGGTCGGGCAAGAGCACGCTGCTGGCGGTCCTGCTGCGCTTCGTCGAGCCCGGGGCGGGCCGGGTCACCGTCGACGGCGTCCCGCTCGACGCGCTCGACCCCGACGCCTGGCGGCGGCGCGTCGCCTGGGTGCCGCAGCAGCCCTACCTGTTCGACGACACCGTCGCCGGCAACATCCGGCTCGGCGACCCGGGCGCGAGCATGGCCTCGGTCCGCCGGGCCGCCGAGCTCGCCGAGCTGGGAGAGGTGGTCGCCGCGCTGCCCGACGGCTACGAGACCCGCCTCGGTGAGCACGGTGCCCGGCTGTCGGCCGGGCAGCGACAGCGGGTGGCGCTGGCCCGGGCGTTCCTGCGTGACGCCCCGGTCGTGCTGCTCGACGAGCCGACCGCGCACCTGGACCCGGACAACGCCGCCGCCGTCCGCACCGCCGTCGGGCGGCTGCTGCACGGGCGGACCGGCGTGATCGTTGCGCACGACGCGGGCTGGGCCGACGTCGTCGACGACACCGTCCGGATCGACCACGGGCGGCTCCGGCTGCCCCACGGGCTGGTGAGCGGCAATGGGCGCTAGAACGGCGTCATCCACTCCCGGGCCGCTGCGGAGGATGATCGGGTTGGCCCGGCCGCGGGGGACCCGCTTCGCCCTCGGCGTGCTGGCCGGGGCCGTCGCCACCGCGTCCGGGGTGGGGCTGCTCAGCCTCGCCGCGTGGCTCATCGCCACCGCGGCCACCTCGCCGCCGATCACCGCCCTGAGCGCGGCGGTGGTCGCGACCCGGGCGCTCGGCGTGACCCGCGGCGTGGCGCGCTACCTGGAGCGGCTCGTCACCCACGACGCGGCGCTGCGCACGCTGGCCGACGCCCGGGTGCGGGTCTACGCGCGGCTGGCCCGCACCGAACCGGTCCGCCGGTTCCGGTCCGGCGACCTGGTGTCGCGGTTGGTCAGCGACACCGACGCCACCCAGGACCTGCTCGTCCGCGGCCTCACGCCGCCGCTGGCCGCGCTGGTGACCGGTGCCGCGACCGTCGCGCTGAGCACCGCACTGCTGGTCCCCGGCGGGCTGCTGCTGGCCGGGGGCCTGCTGCTCGCCGGGCTCGCCGTTCCGCTCGTCGCCGCCGTGCTCGGCCGCGGGCCGGGGCGCCGGCAGGCGGCCGCCCGCGGGGAGCTGTCCACGGCGCTGGTGGACGCCCTGCACGGCGCCCCGGACCTCGTCGCGTACGGCGCGATGGACCGCGCGGTGCGCCGCGTCGAGCGCGCCGACGCCGAGCTCACCCGGGTGGCTCGTCGCGACGCGGGTTTGCTCGGGCTCGGCGCGGGCGCCTCGGCCCTGATCGCCGGGCTGACGCTGTGGGGCACCCTGCTGCTCGGCGTCGCCGCCGTCGAGGCCGGCACGCTCGGCCCCGTCCCGCTGGCCGTGCTGGTACTGACCGCGCTGGCCGCGTTCGAGATCGTCGCCCCGCTGCCCGCCGCCGCCGCCCGGCTGGGCGCGATCCGGGCCGGCGGTGCGCGGCTGTTCGACGTCCTGGACACCCCGCCCGCGGTGCGCGGCCACGCGGGCGGGGCCCTGCCCCCGGGCGCGCTGCAGGTCCGCGACCTGCGGGTGCGGTACGGCCCCGGAGAGCCGTGGGCCCTCGACGGCCTGGACCTGGACCTGCCGCCGGGCGCCCGGGTCGCCGTGGTGGGGCCGAGCGGATCGGGCAAGAGCACGCTGGCCGCGGTGCTGTTCCGGTTCCGCGACCCCGATGCGGGCACGGTGCGTCTCGGCGGGGCCGACCTCACCGCCCACGCTCCCGACGCCTCCCGCGCGATGATCAGCGGCGTCCCGCAGCACCCGCACCTGTTCGCGAGCACGATGCGGGAGAACCTGCGGCTGGCCCGCCCGGACGCGACCGACGCCGACCTGTGGGACGTGCTCGCCCGCGTCCGGCTCGCGACCGACGTGGCCGCGATGCCGCGCGGCCTGGACAGCGACGTCGGGACCCACGGCGCCCGGCTCAGCGGCGGCATGCGCCAGCGGCTCGCGCTGGCCCGCGCGTTGCTCACCGACGCCCGGCTGCTGGTGCTCGACGAGCCGACCTCGCACCTCGACCCGGACACCCGCGACGCCGTGCTCGACGACCTGCTCGCCGCGACCGGCGACCGTGGCCTGCTGCTCGTCACCCACGATCTCTCCCGGCTGGACCGGATGGACGCGATCCACGTGGTGGTCGGCGGCCGGGTCGTGCAGCGCGGCACGCACACCGAACTGCTGGCGGCGGAGGGCTGGTACCGCCGGGCGCACGGACTGTGTGCCCGGGGCCCGGGGCGGGTGGCCGCTGCCGCGCGGTGATCCACCGGATTCACCCGCACCACGCCACCGCCTCCGGGTGGCGCGCGAACCCCGAGCGGTGGTGTCGCCGGCCCGCGGCTGTGCCCGGCATCCGGCCGCGCGCCCGGTCGGTCCCGGGTACGGTCGCGGGACCGGCCGCAGCGGCCCCTCCTCGTCCGCTTCCTTCCGACTGCGAGAGGTCGTCACGTGCTCGCCGACGGTCGTGGCGCGAGACCGCCGCCCGGGCCCCGGAGACCGGCGGCCCGTGGTGGCGGACGGCGGTGGTCTACCAGATCTACCCACGCAGCTTCGCCGACTCCGACGGCGACGGCATCGGCGACCTGCCCGGCATCACCGCCCACCTGGACCATCTCGCCGATCTCGGGGTGGACGTGCTGTGGCTCTCGCCGGTCTACCCCTGGTCCGACACGGAGCTCGTGATCGGCAACCACCCGCCGCCGCGCGACCACCACGAGCTGCGTCCGTGGGAGGCCCGGGTGTACCGCCGAACGCCGCGCTAGCCGGCCGCACCCGAACGCGCGGCGACGCCCGGCCGGCGCCTGTCGGGAACGCCGGCCGGGTCGCCGTCACACCTGTGCGAGCAGGACCCGCATCTCGTCGATCTCGCTCCGCTGGGCGTCGATGATGGCGCGGGCCAGGTCACGGGCCTCCGGGTCGGAGCCCTGGTCGATCTGGGTCTGCGCCATCCGCACGGCGCCCTCGTGGTGCACGATCATGAGCTGCAGGAACAGCCGGTCGAACTCCGGGCCCGAGGAGCGGTCGAGCTGCGCCATCTCCTCGGCCGTCATCATCCCGTCGCCGTGGTCCGCTCCGCCGTGGTCCGCTCCGCCGTGATCCATGTCGTCCATCGCGCCGTGGTCCA
The DNA here is from genome assembly GCF_012911875.1 of Pseudonocardia bannensis. Classification (GTDB taxonomy): domain Bacteria; phylum Actinomycetota; class Actinomycetes; order Mycobacteriales; family Pseudonocardiaceae; genus Pseudonocardia; species Pseudonocardia bannensis. The sequence continues at coordinate 4,459 of NZ_JAAXKZ010000214.1, forward strand.
TCGACTCGAAGTCCGTCCCGCTGTGGTCCATCGGATCGTGGTCGGTGTGGACCGCCTCGTCGGCGCCCCACCGCTCCAGCATGGCACCCATGGTCGCGATCTCCGGGCCCTGCGCGGCCTCGATCCGCCGGGCGAGATCCGCCACCTGCGGATTCGTGCTCCGGTCGGGCACCAGGCGGCTCATCTCCAGCGCCTGGCGGTGGTGCACGATCATGCCGCCCGCGAAGCGGACGTCGGCCTGGTTGTGCGCATCGGCGGTGGCCGCGGGGGCCGGCGACGGGGACGGGG
>NZ_JAAXKZ010000215.1 GCF_012911875.1 Pseudonocardia bannensis
GCAGCGGTCGGTCAGCGAGATGCGCAGGTCGGTCGCCACCCGGCCGAACCCGTCGATCAACCGGGGGTCGTCGGGGCGGGCCGGGTCTCGGGTGATGGACCCCCGCAACGCCGGGAGGCCGAGCTCGATCTTGGCGGTCAACAGGCGATCCTCTCGGGGAGATCAGGTTCCTGCGTCGATGGGGCGCTGGCGGGGGTCACGCACGCCGGGGAGAGATTGCTCTGCCGCGCTCGCCGGTCGAATGCGCTGTGTATACCACCGTTCGCGCTGTCGGTGTAGCCGATGCTGTCGCCAACGAACTGCAGTAAGCGACGGGTGCCGGTAGGCCAAGATGGCCATACGAAACGACAGGTTCTGTACACACGTCCACAGGGCGCTGTGCTCCCGATCACCCCCACGGGTGATCTCTGATTGTTCGGTAGCATCTGACGGGCCCGTACTCGGCAGTAGAAACCCATTCCCAGGGCCGTCCTCGTCGGCTTCCTTCCCCAGTACGTTGCCGCTGACGTGCTGAGACTTCGCGCAGTGTTCGGGGAGGTCGCTGAGGTGCCGCCGGTTGGGCCGGTTGGCGCCGGCGAGAGTCGGTTGACGGCCACATCCAAGCGCGTATACATTCCCGCTCGACCGTGTATACAAACTACCACGGGGCGTGCCAATGCTGCGCTCGTGGCCAGTTGGCGAGGTCGTGCTGCCCGAAGTCGGGTTCGTTCCCCGTGTTGGAGGTCAGATTGAAACCCGCCCCATTTGCCTACGCCAAGCCGGAATCGGTCGACGAGGCACTCGCAATCCTCGCCGAGCACGGCGACGAGGCGAAGGTCCTCGGCGGTGGCCAGAGCCTGCTGCCACTGCTCAACATGCGCCTTGCTCGTCCGTCCGTTCTCGTCGACCTCGGTGGTATCGCGGAGCTGGCCGGTATCACGAGCAACGGCTCCATCTCGATCGGTGCAATGACTCGCCAGGTGGAGGTCGAGCAGTCGGCGGAGATCGCGTCCGCACTGCCGATCCTGCCCGCCGCTCTGAGCCATGTGGGCCACGCCGCCATCCGGACCCGTGGAACGTTCGGCGGCAGCATCGCGCACGCCGATCCCGCGGCCGAGCTCCCGACGGTGTTCTCCGCGCTGGAGGGCGAGGCGGTGATCGCCGGACAGTCCGGGAGCCGGACCGTCGGGGCCGACGACTTCTTCACGACCTACTTCACGACCAGTGTCGGAGACGACGAGCTCCTCAAGGAGGTCCGGCTGCGTCGACTGACGCCTGCTGACCGGTGGGCCTTCCTCGAGGTCGCGCGCCGGCACGGTGACTTCGCGCTGGTCGGCGTAGCGGTCGTGCTCACCACCGACGGGGATGGCCCGGACGCGGTCTGCAGCAAGGCGCGGATCGCGCTGAGCGGCGTCGCCGACGTGCCGGTGCGGGCCAAGGCCGCGGAGGCGGTCCTGGAGGGCGCACGACTGTCCGAACAGGACGTCATCGCCGAGGCGGCAGCCGTCGCGGCCTCGGCCTTCAACCCGGAAGGCGACGTACACGCCTCTGCGGAATACCGCAAGGAAGTGGCGCAAACGCTCGTCAGGCGAGCCGTCGCCCAGGCTATCGAGACAGGAGCTCGTTCATGACGCTCAGCACCACGAGCGGGGCTGTCAGCGCTGACGCCCGCATGATCACCATGACGGTGAACGGCAAGGTCCGGAAGGGCCTGGCCGAGCCCCGTCTGTTGCTGACCGACTTCATCCGGCACGAGCTCGGCCTGACCGGGACGAACGTCGGCTGCGAGCACGGTGCCTGCGGCGCCTGCACGATCCGGGTCAACGGCCAGATCGTTCGCAGCTGCATCATGTTGGCGGTCCAGGCGGACGGCGCCGAGGTCGAGACGGTGGAAGGGATTGCCGTCAACGGGGAGTTCAGCCCGTTGCAGGAGGCCTTCCACGAGGAGCACGGCCTGCAGTGCGGGTTCTGCACCCCCGGAATGCTGATGACCGCTCAGGTGCTGCTGGACAAGAACCCCGACCCGACGGAGGCGGAGATCCGGGACCACATGTCCGGCAACATCTGCCGCTGCACCGGATACCAGGGAATCATCAACTCGGTTCGATGCGCCGCGCGCAAGCTGCAGCAGAACTCCACCGCCGACCCCGCAACCAACGGGAGTGCCCGATGACCCTGATGGAATCCGCGCCGGCGGAGACGGGACGGCCGCAGAAGTACGTCGGCTCGCGTGTGAAGCGGGTCGAGGACCGCAGGATGCTGCTCGGGCAGAGCAAGTACCTGCCGGACCTCGAGGTGCCCGGGATGGTGCACGCCGCGTTCCTGCGCAGTCCGCACGCCCACGCGAAGATCCTGAGCATCGACACGACCGAGGCGCAGAACCTCGAGGGTGTGGTGGCCATCTTCACCGGCGCCGACATCGCCGCGCACACCAAGCCGCTGGTCTCGGTGCTGCAGCGGCCGGAGAGCGTCGCCTGCACGAAGCCGCTGCTGGCCGTGGACAAGGTGCGCCACGTAGGTGAAGCCCTTGCGGTCGTCATCGCCGACTCTCGCTACATCGCCGAGGACGCGATCGACCTCATCCAGGTCGAGTGGGAGGTCCTGCCGGCGGTCACCGACGCGGAGGCGGCGATCGCCGACGGTGCCCCGCAGCTGCACGACGACATTCCCAACAACAACATCGGGCACATCGAGTACACCCACGGCGACGTCGAGAAGGCCTTCGCCGAGGCCGACCACGTGTTCAGCAAGCGACTGCACACGCACCGGCACATGGCGGCGCCGATGGAGACCCGCGGGGTGCTGGCCTCCTACGACGCCGCCTCCGGCGACATGACGATGTACAGCTCGACCCAGATGCCGCACTTCATCCGGACGCTGCTGGTCCCGGTGACGGGGTTGAAGGAGAGCCAGTTCCGCGTCATCTCGCCGGAGGTGGGTGGCGGGTTCGGGCAGAAGTGCCATGTCTTCGTCGAGGAAGCGGTCATCCCGGTGGCCTCGAAGCTCATCGGGCGCCCGGTCAAGTGGGTCGAGGACCGGTACGAGAACCTCGCGGCGAGCGCCCACGCGAAGGACGTCATCGGCGAGCTCGAGATCGCGGTCACCAAGGAAGGCAAGATGACCGCTATGCGCGCGCGGTACATCGGCGACGGCGGGGCGTACTCGATCTATCCATGGACCTCCCTCATCGACGTCCTGCCGGCCGCGAACACCACGACCGGCATCTACGACGTGCAGAACCTGTCCTATGTCGTGGACGGCGCGCTGACGAACAAGTGCCAGACCGGTGCCTACCGGGGTGTGGGCTGGACCCCCGGGCACACGCTGCGTGAGGTACTGATCGACGAGATCGCGGCGGAGCTGGGGCTCGATCCCGTCGAGTTCCGGCTCATGAACGTGATCCCCTCCGAGCCCTACGTCTCGGCCTCGGGGATGAAGTACGACGGCGGCAGCTACCGCGAGTCGCTCGAGCTGTCGGCGAAGATGCTGGACTACGAGGGCTTCCGCACGCGGCAGAAGGAAGCCCGCGCGCAGGGACGTTTCATCGGCATCGGCTTCAGCCCGTTCGTCGAGCCGACGGCCTGGGGTTCGCACGTCGCCAAGGCCAACGGCTTCCCGGCCGAGTTCTACGACAGCGCGAGCATCCACATCGAGCCCGACGGCTCGGTCGTCGTGACCAACGGCCTGCAGAACCACGGTCAGGGCCACGAGACCAGCCTGGCCCAGGTCGCCGCGGACCACCTCGGTGTGCGCCTGGAGGACGTCCGGGTCATCGAGGGCGACACGGGCCGCGCCGTCTACGGCATGGGCACCTACGCCAGCCGCAGCGCGGTCATCGGCGGCGGCAGCATCATGCGGGCCGCCGCCGACGTGAAGAAGAAGATGATCCAGATGGCGGCGCACGCCCTGGAGGTGAGCCCCGAGGACATCGACCTGTACAACGGGGTGGCCACGGTCAAGGGCGTCCCGAACAAGTCGATGACCGTGGCGCAGATCGCCGGGATGGCGCACTTCGGCGGTGCGGCCCGCCCGGCCGGTATCGAGCCGGCGCTGACCGCGACCCGCTCCTACGACCCCCCGGAGACGTACACCAACGGGGTGACCGCGGTCATCGTCGAGGTCGACCCGGAGACCGGCCTCGTGGAGATCCTCAGGTGCGTGGCGGTCGAGGACTGCGGCACCGTCCTCAACCCGCTGATCCTCGACGGTCAGGTGTGCGGCGCCCTTGCACAGGGATTCGGGGGCGCACTCTACGAGGACCTGATCTACAACGAGGAGGGGCAGTTCCTCTCCGGCAGCCTCGTCGACTTCCTGTTCCCGGCGGCCACCGAGATGCCCGCGGTGGAGATCGCGCACATCGAGACACCCTCGACGGTCACCGAGGGCGGTATCAAGGGCGCCGGGGAGGCCGGGACCATCTCCGGCGCCGCCGCCATCGGCAACGCGGTGGTCGACGCGCTGCGCGAGTTCAATGTCAAGGTCGACCAGATGCCGATCCCGCCCAACACCATCCGGGAGATGATCCGCAAGGCGCAGGCCGCGCGTGACTGAGTGAGGCGGACCCGCTGAGTTCACAACGAAGGCCCCGGCAGCACGGGGCGGATTCAAGGGGTCGTTGCAACACCGCTGGTAGGTCAGGCGGACAGTAGTTGACGCAGACGCTCGGCTGGAGTTTTCCAGCCGAGCGTTTTGCGTGGACGCCCGTTGAGCTGTTGGGCGACGTG
>NZ_JAAXKZ010000216.1 GCF_012911875.1 Pseudonocardia bannensis
CACCGGCTCCGGCGGAGAAGTTGAATCCACCGCCGGCCTGGTAGGTGCCTCCACGTGGAGGCGGCTTGCCCTCCGGCCCGGTCTCGCGTTCGAGTTCGTCGGCCTCACGCAGGCTGATCCGTCGGCGTCGGCCGATCACCAGCCCGAGGATGAGAGCGATCAGCAGGACCGCCGCGATGACCGCTACGACGATCCACAGGGTCTCCGTGGTCACCCGTCCAGCCTGTCATGCTCACGACCGACCGGCCGCCGGGCGTCCATGGTCCCCACGAACGCACCCACTCCGCCCTCCGCGGCCGACCCCCGATCACCCGACTCGCCGCATGACCGTCAACAACGTGTCAGGTCACAACACCTAGGACGCCGGGCGCAGCCGCTGCGAGATCACGGTCGTGATCCCGTCGCCGCGCATCGACACGCCGTACAGCGCGTCGGCCACCTCCATGGTGGGCTTCTGGTGCGTGATGACGATGAGCTGGCTGGTCGACCGCAGCTCCTCCAAGAGGCTGATCAGCCGCCGCAGGTTGACGTCGTCGAGCGCGGCCTCGATCTCGTCAAGGATGTAGAACGGCGACGGCCTGGCCCGGAAGATGGCCACGAGCAGCGCCATCGCGGTGAGCGAGCGCTCCCCGCCGGACAGCAGCGACAACCGCTTGACCTTCTTGCCCGGCGGCCGCGCCTCGACCTCGATACCGGTCGTGAGCATGTCGTCGGGATCGGTGAGCACCAGCCGCCCCTCGCCACCGGGGAACAGCGTGGAGAAGACGATCTCGAACTCGCGGGCCACGTCGGCGTACGCCGTCGTGAACACCTCGAGGATCTTGTCGTCGACCTCGCGGACCACGGTGAGCAGGTCACGCCGGGTGTTCTTGAGGTCCTCGAGCTGCGTGGACAGGAACCGGTAGCGCTCCTCCAGCGCCGCGAACTCCTCCAGCGCGAGCGGGTTGACCTTGCCCAGGAGCGAGAGGTCCTTCTCGGCGCGCTTGGCCCGGCGTTCCTGGGTGGGCCGGTCGTACGCCATCGACGGCGGCGCGACGACCTCCTCACCGCGCTCCTTCGCCGCCTCGTACTCCGCGACCTCGGCCGGGGAAGGCGGCACGGCCACGTGCGGGCCGTACTCGGCGACGAGGTCGTCGACGGCGAGCCCGTGGTCGGCCAGCACCTTCTCGGTGAGCTGTTCGAGCCGCAGCCGGGACTGGGCGCGCAGCACCTCGTCACGGTGTACGGCGTCGATGAGCTTCTCCAGCAGCGCGGTCAGCCGGCCCACCGTGGTCCGCGCCTCGCCGAGCGCCTGCTCCCGCTCGGCGCGGGCGGCCGCGGCGGCGTCCCGCTCGGTGGCCGCCTCGGCCAGCGACACCTCGATCCGCTCCAGGGCCCGCTCCCCGGCGTCGACGACGAGTGCGGCCACCGCGGCCGCGCGCTCCCGCTCGGCGCGGGCGGCGGCCGCGCGCGCCCGTGCCTGCCGTTCCGACGAGGCCTGCCGGCGCAGCGACTCCGCCCGCCCCGCGATCGCCCGGGCACGCTCCTCGACCGTGCGCAGGGCGAGCCGGGACTCGACCTCCTCGGCACGGGCCTGTGCCAGCGCGTCGGCGGCCGCGTCGCGGATCTCGGTGTCCGGCTCGTCGTCCAGCGGCTCGCCCTCGGCCACGGACAGCTGCTGCTCGGCGGCCTCCAGCGCGAGCAGGGCGTCGGAGCGGCGGGACTCGACGGCGTCGCGGCGCTCGCGAAGCCGGGCCGCCTCGGCCTCCGCCGAGCGGACCACCTGCTCCAGGCGCCCGAGCTGGGCGTTCGCCGCGGACCGCCGGGACTCGGCGGCCTTCTGCGTCTGCCGGGCCGCCTCGACGTCGGCCTGCCGGGCCGCCTCCTCGGCGCGCGCCCCGTCCAGCGCCGGCCGCAGCAGGGCGAGCTCCTCCTCGACCTTCTCCCGGGCCTCCAGTGCCTCGTTGACCGCGGCCTGCACGTCCAGCGCGCTCGACGCGGCACCGGAGCCGCCACGGGCCCGGCCGGCGGCCAGCACGTCGCCGTCCCGGGTCACCGCGGTGAGCTCGGGACGGGCCTGGACCACGGCGCGGGCAGCGGCGAGGTCATCGACCACGACGACGTCGCGCAGCACCTGGTGCACCGCTCCCACCAGCCGCTCCGGCGCGCTGACCAGCGACGAGGCCCACCGTCCGGCCGGGGGCGTCCCCACGGGTGATCCGTCGGGCCCGCCGCCGACGAGCAGCGCCGCGGCGCCGGCGTCGTCGGAGCGCAGCGTCGTCAGCGCCGCGACCGCGGCGTCCGTCGAGTCGACGGCGACGCCCTCGGCCAGCTCCCCCAGCGCGGCCGCGATCGCGGTGCGGGCTTCCGCGTCCACCGTGAGCAGCCCGGACACCGAGCCGAGGACGCCGGTCAGCTCTCCCGTCAGCAGGGCCCCGCTGCCGTCCTTGCGGGCGAGCCCGACCGACAGCGCATCCACCCGGGCCCGCCAGTGCGCCCGCTGCTGCTCGACCTCGCGCTCCCGCTTCACCAGCTCCGCGACCCGTTCCCGGGCGCTGCGGTGGGCCTCGGTCGCGGTGGCCACCCGGTGCCCGAGATCGGAGTCGCCGTCGTCGAGCACACCCACCTCGTCGCGGGCGGCCGACAGCTCGGCCTCGGCCTGCTCGGTCCGCGCCTGCGCCTCGCCGAGGGCCTCCGACAGCCGCTCGATCTCCTCCGCCGTGGCCGCGGCGCCGCTGCGCAGCGCCTCGGCCTTCCCGGCGAGGGTGGCCAGCCCGGCCTTGCGGTCGGCGATGGCCCGGACCGCCGCGAGGTGCGCCCGCTCGGCCGCGGCCAGCGTGCGCTCGTGCTCGGCGCGCTCCTCCAGCACGTCGGAGAGCCGGCGCCGGGCCTCGGCGACGGCGGCGACCAGTTCGTCCTCCTGCTCGGCGACCGCGTCGGCCTCGCGCTCCAGCTCATCGGGGTCACGCCCCGGCGCACGCGAGGCGGCCTCGGAGTCGGCCATGTGCCGGCCCCGTTCCTGGGCCAGCCGGACCGTGCCACGCAGCCGCTCGGCCAGCGCCGAGAGCCGGTACCAGACGTCCTGTGCGGCGGCGAGCCGCGGCGCGTCGGCGGCCAGCGCCTCCTCCAGCGCGCCCTGCGCCTCACGGGCGACGACGAGCTCTTCCTCGACCTCCGCGCGCCGCGCCCGGGCCGCGTTCTCGCCGGCCTCCTCGCGGGCCAGCGCCTCCTGCAGGGACACCAGATCGTCGGCGGCGAGCCGCAGCCGGGCGTCGCGCAGCTCGGACTGCACGGCCTGCGCGCGCCGGGCGATCTCCGCCTGGCGGCCCAGCGGCTTGAGCTGACGGCGCAGCTCCGCGGTCAGGTCGGTCAGCCGGGTCAGGTTGGCCTGCATCGCGTCGAGCTTCCGCAGCGCCTTCTCCTTGCGCTTGCGGTGCTTGAGGACGCCGGCCGCCTCCTCGATGTAGGCACGCCGGTCCTCGGGCTTGGACTGCAGCACCGAGTCGAGCTGGCCCTGCCCGACGATGACGTGCATCTCCCGGCCGATGCCGGAGTCGGACAGCAGCTCCTGGATGTCGAGCAACCGGCAACTCGATCCGTTGATCTCGTACTCGCCGGCGCCGTCGCGGAACATCCGGCGGGTGATCGAGACCTCGGAGTACTCGATGGGCAGCGCGCCGTCGGAGTTGTCGATGGTCAGCGTGACCTCGGCGCGGCCCAGCGGCGCCCGGCCGGACGTGCCGGCGAAGATCACGTCCTCCATCTTGCCGCCGCGCAGGGCCTTGGCGCCCTGCTCGCCGAGTACCCAGCTGATCGCGTCGACGACGTTGGACTTTCCCGAGCCGTTCGGCCCGACCACGCACGTGATGCCCGGTTCCAGGCGCAATGTGGTCGCCGAGGCGAAGGACTTGAAGCCCTTCAACGTCAGGCTCTTGAGGTGCACGGTGCGTGGTCTCCCGAGGACAGGTGGCCACGAAGGCTACCGGGCGCCGATCGGCGCCCCGGATCAGCCGCGGGTTCAGGCTTCGACGAACCCGTTGAACTCGCCGCGGGCCCCGCCCCACTGCTCCACGACGTGATCGACGTAGCCGGGGGTCCGGTCGCCCCGCAGCAGTTCCAGCAGCTGCTCGCACGCCGCGCGATCACCCTCCGCCACGACCGCGACGCGGCCGTCGGGGAGGTTGCGGGCCTGCCCGACGAGTCCGAGCTCGAGGGCGCGGGAGCGGGTCCACCAGCGGAAACCCACTCCCTGTACGTTCCCGTGGACCCACGCGGTGAGCCGAACGGCGGAATCGGAGTTGATACTCACAGTGCTGCTACGTTACCGCGCCGTGACCCGATCATGGCGAAGCGGCGGTGTGCTGTTGGTCGGTCTCACCACCGGTGCCCTCCTCGCGGGGCTCGGATCCACGGTCGGCGCCGCTGCGCTCCCAGCCGGCTGGGCCGCGGCGCTGCGCGGCCCGGCCAGCGTAGACCCCGCACCGCCCGGGATCGCCCCGGCCGCACAGGTGACCGCGGCCCGTGCGACGCCGCCGCCCCTGCTTGCCGCGCCGGCGCCGGTCACGACGCCCGACCGGGACGCACCCGCGGCGACCGCCGCGGCGCGCGCCACCACCGCACCCC
>NZ_JAAXKZ010000217.1 GCF_012911875.1 Pseudonocardia bannensis
GGGCGGGTGGGCATGCGGAGGCTGCCGGCGGCGTGGTGCACGGTGCCCCAGCCGAAGCCCTTGCCCTGGCCGAACCACAGTTCCTTGCCGTGGTCGTCCGTGTCGGGTCGGGCTGGGACGCCGTCGCGGTCGAAGAGGGAGAAGATCCGGTGGGTCACCTCGTTGAGCACCCACCACAGGAGGTCTGCGTCTTGCCTGCTCTCCCAGCCCGCCGTGGCGGGGATGCGGGAGCCGGTGAGGTGGGTGGTCCAGCTCAGGTTGTGGAAGTCGATCTCGGGGACGTAGCCGGGGTCGGGTCGGATGGCATTGTCGTCGTCGAGGCAGTTGGCGAAGCTGAACTTGATGTCCAGCGGGCACGGGCCGGTGAGCGGTGGGCGTGCCGTGGGGTCGTCGTCGCGCAGGTGCCACCACTCGTGGTTGATGTTCATCTCGACGTTGAACGGGAACCGGATCCGGCCGTCGACCCGGTGGCCGCGGGAGTAAAAGATGATCTTGACGTTGGAGGAGCGGGGGATGGGGATGCCGCCGATGCCCGTCACGCTCGTGGTGATCTCGTTCGACGTCGGGTGGTCGGTGAGCCCGCGGCCGACGAGTGGCCGCACCGTGTCGGGCAGGGCGTCGAAGGCGGGGGAGCGGCGCAGGAGCTTGGGGCTTTCGATCGAGCCGCCGCATAGGACTACCCGCCGCGCGCGGAAGGTGCGTGTCTCGCCGGTCAGGACGTTCCGGGTGAGGACCTCGACGTGGTCGCCCTGGTCGTCGACGGCTTCGACGAATGTGTTGAGCAGCAGGTGGAGACCCTTGCCGTCGTCTGGGGCGCCGGGTTCGAGGCCGAGCTGCCCGGTCAGGAGCTCGGCGGTGTTGAACACGCCGGTGGGCTCGGTGAAGAACTCGGCGGTGGGGGTGCCGTCGGGCTCGAGGTAGGGCTGGTGCAGGGCGCGCGGTGTCTGGACGATCTCGAAGTCCTGGGCGAGGTCGCTGGCCCGCAGCTTCTCGACGATCTTTGTGGCGGTGTCGCCCATCGACCGCGACTCGTTCATGGTCTCGCCCGCACGGTCGAGCAGGCCGCCGGTCAGGGCGGATCGGATGTTGTCGGGGAAGTAGTCGAGCTCCCAGCCCTGGATCTCCGGGATAAGGCCGGACCAGAAGATCGACCGCCCACCGAAGTTCAGCTGGGGCTGCTCACCAATGTGGAACTCGGACTGCGAGTCGCCCTGCTGGTGGAAGGTGCGGACCCCGAACCGGCGGGCGATGTCGGCGTTGGGAAAGCGGCAGACGTTGTAGACGTGGGTCGGGTAAAGGAAGGATCCCGCCTCGACGACCAGGATCCGTTTGCCGGCACCGATGCGCTCGGCCAGGTCGTCGGCGAGGATCCCGCCGCCGACGCCGGAGCCGACGATCGCGACGTCGAAGTCGTCCTTCGCCCCGGCGTAGGTCCGGATCAGGCGGCTGCGGGCCGCGCCGTCCTCCGCCACGAAGTTCTCGTAGGTCGATTCCGTGAACCCCACCGGCGTACTCCCCGTCGTCCCTTATGACCTGTCCTCGTGATCGAAGAGTGCGACGGGTGCACCGGAGATACCGGGCGAGGCCGAGCGACGTGACGACGGCGCCTGCGGCACGGCCGGACCGTAGTCACGACCCTCTGCCCAGCTGTAACGGCGTGATGACCTTTTGCGAGCTATGTCCCGCACGAAGTACCTGCAACTGACTATAAGGGGGCACTGGTGGGTACGCCCGACGTAGCGTCCGACTCAGAACCTGATCGCGCGAGCCCGTCCGTCCACTACTATTCGTTTCCAACTGTCGCGCACGTACGTAATATCTATGATGCCCGAGGGTCCGCTATTGAGAACGACCCAATGTTAGATGGACAAGCTGCAGCTGCACTCCCCAACACTCGGTTCCGGCTATGGAATACCGGACTCCGACGACTTACGAATTTGACCCGACTTCCGGGAGAGCCGGCAGGAGCTGGAAGAAACCTATCCTATTACGATCCTGGCTGGTTCCCATGGTTCGGTGCTGGCGATCCATTAGGAGTCATTCCTAAAGACGTCGATCAGCGTCCTAACTCAAACTTCGTTGATGCCGGTGGATACATACTTCCATGGTGTATCAACTCACAAGAAATTCAAAGGAAGGCCATCGTCATTCGCGAGGTTACGCCCGACTTCCAAACCTTCATCGGCGATGTCCTTCTCTACCTCTTCCAGTTCTACCAGGACGACACAGCGTATTACCTACCTGGGTCATTCGACTACTTCGACCAGCGGGTGAGCCTTGGCGAGGGGCCAAGTTCGTATCTGGACGTCGACTTCCGTCTTGACTCCTCGGGCTCTGTAGTCGCGCGCGGCAGGACTGCCTAGTACTCCAGCCGCATTTCGTTAGGTATGTCGTTCGCGTCGGCGGTAGTGGCTTTCGCGGGCTCGGTGTTGGCGTTCACGGTGCCAGGTCGACCATGCCCACGGCGTGATCGCTCGCGCGATGTGGATCAGAGGTGCCAGGAGACGTCGGATCTCGGCGAGGGTGAGGGCGATGAGGCCGCTGCCAGATCTTTTGGGGCGATCGCCGCGGCCTACCTGGCCACCACGCGCCGGCGAGCACGCCCGGGATCAAAAGGGGGCTCTCGAACCGGCCGCCGCAAGCTGATCCCGCTCTCCGCCAACGAGATCCGCCGTCTCCTCGCAGCCCTCGCCCTCACCCCGCTGACCTGCATCGAGCGACCGCCCCCATTTTCAGCCCGGAACGGGCCGCCCAACAGGGCGATCAGGGACTAGCCTCAACCCTTCACGTAGGAGAGGATCTCGGCGACCTTCCCGTCGCGGACTCGTACGACGTCGACTCCTCGGACATGTCCGCCATCAAAGCGGCAGGTCCAGCGCACCGTGGCGCGTTCAGCACAGGCGAACATCTCCTCGCCGTCGAAGACCGGGGAGGAGCCGAGAAAGTCCGCCACCGCCTGCCGTACCGCCGCCTGGCCCTCGTAGCGTTGTGCCCGGCAGGGGCCGGCGCGAAGGACTCCCAGACGCAGTCGTCGGTCATAGCCGCCATGAAGGCGTCGATGTCACCGCGATCGAACGCGGCATCGAGCCGCTTGACGGCCTCGATCGTTGCGCGGGTCGTCTCGTCGTCCATGCCGTCCCCTCAGGCTGCGGTGGGGTCAGTACGCATTAAGGAAATGCGTCCAGGTCGCGCCGGGCTATTCCGGTTGCTTCCAGGGTGGGGCGTGGCGCCTTCCGCCCAAGACCTGGGCCCGCCGAGAAGCTGGTTGAGCTCAATGGCCGCTGCCGAGCATAAGGTCCAGAAGCTCCACGCCGGAGCGGGCCGTGAGGCGCCGGCGATTTGGTCTCGGGTTAGCCTAGGACGACCGCGGCAACTGTCGCCACGCCACTGGCAGAGCTGCGGCCTCCGTGCAGAGTCAGACGTTCCGCCGGTTGGCGCGCGTCATCCGATCGTGGCTCGGAGCGGCCTGATCCTGGCGGGAGCGGCTACCGTCGGCCCGCAATTGATCCCGCACGTGACGCCCGCGCCCCGCTGGACGGGGCACGGGCGTCGTGCTGTGCGGCCCGAGAAGTGAGCGGGGGCGCGATGGCATCGCACGCGACGTCACCGCGGTGAGACTCCCAGGTCAGTGGGGCTGCCGGCGGGCCCGCTTCACCTCACGATCGACGGCCCAGGCGTCGGCGACCGGCCCGATGTGGCCGAGCTTGTCGGGGTTGATCACCCCACGGATGGTCTGGATCTTCCCCTCGAGCACGTCGAGGGCCAGGGCATAGAGCACCTTGCCGTCCCGGTCGCGGAAGATCGCGCCGGGCTGGCCGTTGACCTCGTGCGGCTCGAACGACACGTCGATCCGGATCAGCCAGGGGAAGACCGCGCCCAGCACTCGGGCGACGTTCT
>NZ_JAAXKZ010000218.1 GCF_012911875.1 Pseudonocardia bannensis
CATGATTGGTGCACCGACGGTATCGGTGCCACCCGCTCCGGCGTGTCGCCCAGGGATCGCAGGCGCGTGTGGCTTGGCGGCGCACCAGCCCAGCGCCATCGTGCCGTCGCGCCAGCGCATGACATTGCTCCCCTGATCACGACAGATCGAGATCATGCTCTCGATGGCTTTGGTTGAGCGAAGCGTGCGCGCGAGCGGTACGTGGGATGCCGAGGCGGAGCACGGTCAGGGTCTCAGTCATGCCCTCGCGTAGGCTGGCCCGCGGCGCCGGGGGTTGGGGTGCAGTCCAGCTCGTTCGGCGGCCAGCGCCAGCGTGGAGTCGGCGTGATGCGCCCGCCGCAGCCGGATCGCGCCAAGCACCACCAGGATCGGGGCGCCTTAACTGCGAAACTGGATCGAGGCCGAGGAACGCGACACGGCATCGGCCGGGGTCGGACGCCGATGATTCCGCGGTCGATGCGGCCGAACTTCGTCGGCTCAGCCAGGAGAACGCCGAGTTGCGGCGGGCGAATGATATAGAGGACGAGTGCTCGCCTGATGCTGACGGCTCAACCCTGGCTCTCCGGCATCGTCACCACCAACCCGTCGAGCTCCGCCGTGACTAGGATCTGGCACGAGAGCCGAGAGTCTTCGTCCACCCCGTCCGCATACTCCAGAAGTGCTTGTTCGGCCTCCTTGGCTTCCTCCACCTTATCCCGCCATTGCACACCACCGTGGATGTGGCAGGTGGCGCAGGAGCGGTTGCCGCCACACTCGGCGTCGATACCGGGGATGTTGTTGCCTATTGCCCCCTTCATCACCGAGGTCCCGACCGGTACGTCTACGACGTGTTCTGTTCCGTCGTACTCGACGTACGTAATTTTCGCCAACCGTCCCACTCCCTCCCTCTCGACGTACTCGGATCGCATCCGGACCAGATGTGCCCCGCAGTCACGCGGCCACGTCTGTCATCCGCACTGCCGAGTCGGCGAGCTTGTCCACTCGGAGGGCCGACGGCTCGCAATGAGCTTTTTACCCATGATTAATTCCGCCGGTGAGTTGATCGCTTCAACAGCCATCAAGCGGCTGCCCTTCAGATGGAACACCGCGAACTGGCCATGTGTCTTGTCGCCTCTGACGACGAGTGCGTCGGTGTCACACACCAGGCCGGCGATCTGCAGCTTGTTTTCGTATTGATCTGACCAGAACCAGGGCACCTCTGGGCGAGGGATAGCACGTCCGGTGATCGCAGCGGCTGCCTGCTTGGCCTGCTCGACTAGGTTCGGCACGCTCTCCAAGCGGAACGAGCGATTGTACAGCGCCACGGGGCGCTGGGAGACGTCACCGATGCAGGGGCTCGGCAGAGTCGCGGTGAGTAGGCATTGACCTGCGGCGACACGCGATCAAGGGTGCGAGTGCGGGCACGGCCCTTGTGGTGATCTTGCGGTTCTCACACCAAGCTTGATCATCGGAAGAGAGCCGTGCCCGCGTCTGCATCCTTGTCGATCGCTGCTGTCGCTGATCAGGTGGGCGGGGTGGAGCTCCCCGATCCGGTCGCGCTCGCCGCGGGCCTGCGGGAGGTGTTGGCCCAGGTCGTGGACCCACGCAAGCGTCGAGGTGTCCGTCACGGGCTGGTGGTGGTGCTCACGGCGACCGTGTGCGCGGTGGTGGCCGGGGCGCGCTCGTTCGTCGCGGTCGCCGAGTGGGTCGCGGACCTGCCCGTCGAGGTCGCGGCCGTACTGGGGACGGCGCGGCGGTGCCCGTCGGAGGCGACGATCCGTCGGCTGTTGGGGAAGGTCGATGCCGACCGCTTCGACGCCGTGCTCGGCGCCTTCGTGCAGGATCTGTGCACCGATGTCGCCCCGCCGGTCGGCGCCGGGTGCTGGCAGTGGACGGTAAGACCCTGCGCGGCTCCCGCCACACCAGCCGCGCCGCCACCGGCGAGGTCGGCGAGGGGGCGGGTCGGCATCTGCTCGCGGTGATCGACCAGCACCAGCCGTGTCGTGCTCGGGCAGGTCGCGGTGGAGGGCAAGACCAGCGAGATCACCTGCTTCACGCCGTTGCTCGACACTCTGACCGGCGTCGATCTCGCCGGGGCGGTGATCACCGCGGATGCGTTGCACCCAACGCGAGCACGTCGGCGACCTCGTAGCACGGGGCGCGCACTGGGTGCTGACCGTGAAGGGCAACCAGCCCCGGCTACGCCGCCAGCTCGCCGAACTTCCCTGGCGGCAGGTCACCGAAGGCCATCGCAGCGCCGAGACCAGCCACGGCCGCTGGGAGATCCGGGTACTGAAGACGGTCACGATCGCCGCGGGAATCGCGTTCCCGCACGCCCGCCAGGCCATCCAGATCGTCTGCCGCACCCGCCCGAACTCGGCCCGCACCGGGAAGAAGGGGCGGTGGCGCACCGAGACGGTCTACGCGATCACCGACCTACCCCCGCACCAGGCCCGCCCCGAGGAGCTGGCTGCCTGGATCCGCGGGCACTGGCAGATCGAGAACGGCCTGCACTGGGTCCGCGACGTGACCTACGGCGAGGACCTGTCCACCATCCGCACCGGCGCCGGCCCCCAGGTCATGGCCACACTGCGGAACCTCGCGATCAGCGTGCACCGTCTCACCGGCACAGCCAACATCGCCGCCACACTACGACATCACGGCCGAGACCCACTCCGGCCGCTGCAACTACTCAGGATCATCTGACTTTGCTGACCCCCTGCTTATCGGGGTACTTCCTCGGTGCTGGCAACAGAGCCTTCCTTCCTTCCTGGTTCTCAAGATCGAACCAGTCATCAAAGACTCCGGAGAAGCAGGGGAACCTCATCAACCGTGCGGTTTGTTCGCGCGCTGCACGGGTAGCCAAGCGCCCGCTGCCGCCCGGTGGCCTGACCACGAGCGGGCCGTCCGAGAGAGGAGAAGGATAGGTCATCCTTGGCAATTAGCGTGTTCACTGCTGGTCGTGAGGCTGAATTGTATGCCACCTGAAGTAAGGCATCGAGTCGAATTGCTTGGCACACCGGCGCTGCTTCGTCAAGCAGTACTAATGATGAGCGGCGCACCGTCGACCTCCCCGATTGGCGATATGACGTAGACGGAGCGACCTTCGGGATGGGGGTGCGGAACGACAAATGTCAGTGTCCGATTGGTTGAGCCTACTCGGCCTACTTGTAGCCGTCGTCGGGTTCGCCTTTACTATTCTTCAGGTGATGCGCACTGCGCGAGCAGCCGAAGCTGCAGAACGGGCCGTTCGGCGAACTGAGCAGCGCCTGCTGATCAATCACCTGATCATGCTCCTGCCTGAGTTCCGATCCATCGAGAATGAGCTCGACGAAGCTTCGTCGCAAAACGATCGAAAGCAGGCCATTCGCGCCCTGGTTGCGTACAGTCACATAGCCTACGAGGTGGCGGCCTTGCTGGGTGGGGCCGAAGGCCTGGACCCCACCACCAGCGAGTACATCGAACGTCTGAAGGCATCCGCGAGGACGGCGGCGCGAGCCAAGGCGGCGCTCGTGACTGATTCTGATCTGAACGCACTGATTGCCACCAGGGAATTTCGCGAGGAATTGACCGAACTTTCCGCATACATGGGACTTCTTGTTGGGCGCTTCAGGTTTCAAGTGGAGCATTGACGCCTCTCCGGTTTTGACCGGGCAATCTTGGATTGAGCTCGTCCGGCGCGCTTGAATGAAGGCGGCCCGCAGCTCCTTGATCCTGATTGTGTCTTGGAGCAGCGAGAGGAGAGCCGCGGGAGCAATCGTCAAGGCCTGTGGATGAAGATCTTTTAGGCAGCTGTCCGGTTAGGGGTGTTCGTCGGGTCGTTCGACACCGCGTAGAGTGAGGGTCTCGCGTGAGTCGATCATCGCATTTGAGGACGCGGCCACAGCA
>NZ_JAAXKZ010000219.1 GCF_012911875.1 Pseudonocardia bannensis
GGGTTGGGTCGGTCTCGGTGTGTCGTGGTGCGCGGATGCTCGTCGAGGGCGGGTGGAGGCGGGTGGGCGGTCAGCGGCCATGGGTCTGGCCCTGGGTCTGGGGTGAGGTCCGGAAGTCCTCCGGTCTCAGGTACCAGGGGTTCTCGAATACGACTTGGTTGATCATCAGTCGGGGGTGGGTTTTCACGAGGTCGATCACCAGGCTGCCGGTGCAGTCGTTCAGGTCGTAGAGGCACAGGATCGCGGCCGAGAGTCTGGTGGTGAGGTCGTTCAGTTCGGACTCGTAGGCGATCAGTGCCTGGATTCCGGGCAGTTGTGGGATCCACCAGGCGGCTTCGGCGCTCAGGTGGGCGGCCGTGTAGCCGTCGGTGTTGGCGTTGGTCACGGCGTGATCCCAGAAGGCGAGCATCGTGGGGATGGAGAAGTCGTCGGGGGAGAACTGGGGGTCGTTGGCGCCGAGCACGGCGAGTTGTTGGGTGGCCAGGCATCGGTCGATGTCGGCGTGCATGCCCAGCGTGCGGATGACTGATGGTGCGTCCGGTTCCTGGAGTCCGATCAGGCATTTGTGTCCGGCTCCGAGGCCGGTGTCGAGGAAGGGGCGCAGGATGGCGTTGCGTTCGGTCGGGCCGCTGTACATCGCGCAGGCGTGGTCATCGACTGCGATGTCGAAGTCGATGTCGAGGACGGGTTGGTGGTCCGGGGCGGTCATCGTCGGCTCCTGTGCTGGCGGCCGAACCGCCGGTAGGGCCGGTTGGTGTGGTCGACCGGTCCGGGCTCGGTCGCAGGCCTGCAACTCGGGCCGCTCGTCGGGGTTGGTCCTGTCAGCACCGCCGGTCCTGCTGGGCTGGTCCGGTGATCCGGTACGTCGAGGTCGACGGCGCACCGCACGGCTGGCCCCAGGAGCGAGGTACCTCTGCATGCAGACGCCGAAACCTGGACGCGTTGAACGGTCACCCGCCCTCCGGACAAGGGCGGTGTGCGGCGAACTGGCGGCGATCCTGGGGTGGTCGCTCCGGCCTCGGCCCGCCCCGGTCGTCTCGCCTGCCGTCATGCGGGCACGGCGAGGCCGGGTGGGATGTAGAGGCCCTGGTTGAGGGCGCGCACCAGCGCGACCCCGCGGGTGGAGGTGGCGAGCTTCACCTCGGCGCGCTCGATATGGCCGGCGAGTTCGGAGCCGGAGGCGCCCAGGGCGGCGGCGATGCGTTCGTCGGGCCATTCGGTCAGGAGCATGCCGAGTACCTCCAGCTCGGTGAGGGTCAGGCCGCGCCGATCCCCGGCGTCGGAGATGACGATCGCTGCGCGCAGGAAGTGCGGCGGCTCGCCGCCGCCGTGGGCGCCGCGCACCGCCCGGGCGGCCGCCGCGACGGCACGGGTCGGGTCCAGCGCGGCCGCGAGCGTCGGCCCCAGCGCGCCGATCAGGTCGCGGGCCTCATCGGTCGGGTGGGCCGTGGTGTCGGTCTGCAGCCCGAGCAGCCCCAGGTAGCGGTCGTCGGCGGTGAACAACCCGAGGACCACGCCCTCCCGGAACCCCGCGGGCCAGAAGTAGTCCGCCCACAGTGGTATCTCCTGCATCGGGACCGGGATGTCGCGCAGGCAGCGTGCCGGACGAGCCCGGTTCAGTCCCCCCAGCTCCACGTCGGCGGCCATCTCGGGTCCCTCCAGGTGCCGGCGGCACTTCTCGTCGTTGCCTCCGACGCCAGTGAGACGTACTGGCCGGTGTCGGGATCGAGCAGCGCGACCCAGTGACCGACGAATGGGATCAGCGGGCGCAACGGTTCAGCCGTGCCTGCGCCCGCTGCGTCACCGGCGCCCGTCCCACTGCGATCTGGTGCACCCCGAGGACCGCGTTCAGCGGGCTCTGCGTCCTCCACGCCATCAGCCGACCTCAATCCGCCGGACACTCCACCCCGAGACGATGGCACCGGCAACGGCGGGGCCAGCGCTTGCCGAGCCGGGTCGTAGGTGCACGGATCGCCGAGGGCAGCGTCGACCTCCCCGCCGGGCGGCCGCTGCCCCCGGAAGGGTGAGACTGGCCCGCGGGGGTACACCTCCCAGGCCGGGCTCGCCGGGCCTACCTGCTCGCCACGATCCGAAGGTTGCCGCAATGTTGGACCCTTCAGGCCAGATTCGAGGGCTACGCGGCTCGTTGACCTGGCTGTTCTCGAAGGGTGCTGGGCCCGGCAGGACGATTTCCGTGGGGGAGCTGGAACCGCCTGGGGGCGTGAGAGAAGGATGAGTCCTCGCGTGAGGGCAGACGTTCCCGGGTTACTGACTGTCGGGGCCGGGCGTGGGTCTCCGCGCGGGCGCTGCCCTACCGCTGAAGGCACGAGATGGCGACGACGCTGGTTTCCCGTGGGCCCGTCCGTATCGGGGGGATCGCCGTTGCCGACCGGACTCACCTGTGCGCGCCGTACCGGAGCCGGGCGGAACGCGACAGGCTGCTGCTGCCCTTCCTCAGGTGCGGCTTGCGCCGCGGCGACGTCTGCCTGTGTGTGACCGCGCCGGGGCAGAACCAGGACCTGACCGCGTTGGTGGCCGAGGACGGCCGCGAGCTGCAGACCCTGCAGCCGCTGGGGTCGGAGGGCGCCCACCTTCGGGTGACGACCTGCGAGTCGGACGCCCTGATCGACCTGCTTGACCCGTGGTCGCGGCACATCGTCGACGACGACCCTTCGGCGTTCGCGCGGGTCGCCGCGGACATGAGCCGGGCCGTCCCGCGCGGCTCGCCCGGGTTCGGCTCCGGTCTGGCGGGCTTCGAGTCGCGCCTGGGCCACTGGGTGCGGGGTTACCCGCAGGTGGGGATGTGCCTGTTCGACCTGAACCTGTTCGGCGGGGACGTGGTCATCCGGGTGATCGAGTTTCATCCCCGGACCTGGGTCAGCGGCGTGGTGGTGGACAACCCCCACTGCCTCGATCCGGGCGCCCCGGTGCCGGGTCCTCGACTGCGGAGAGGGGCCTGATGGGCCGTACCGAACACCAGGTCGCGGTCGAGGTCACCGGGATCGCCGCGACCCCGGGGCGCATCCAGGATCGGGCACGGGAGGTGCTGGACCCGCTGCAGCGGGTGCTGCCGTTTCAGGGCAGCGCGGTCATGCTGCTGGACCCGGAAGTCCGCGATCACACGCTGCTGGCGTGGGGAGGCATCGACGCGGCGACCCGGGCGGAGTTCCAGAGCGAGGAGACCGGCGTCGTGGCCGAGCGCTCCGGGGTCGCCCGGTCGCCGGCGGTGGTCCGCGTCCGCCAGCTGCCGATGCCGCTGGACGAGATCGGCATCTGGCGGGACCACCTCGCCCCGGCCGGATTCGGGGAGGGGTTGGGCCTGGGCCTGCGTACCCCGGATGGCCGCTACCTGGGCGCCTTGGTGCTGCTCTTCGACGACCCCCGGCACGCACCCGACGCCGCCTGCCGGGCCCTCGAACCGCTCGCCCCGATGCTCGCCCACGCGATCGATCCGATGCGCCAGATCGCCGAGACGGCCCGGATCGTCCGCGACGCGCACGCCGGGGTCGTGCTCACCCGCAGCGGCGACACCACTCCGCTGGCCGGCCTGCCCGGCCATCCACTGCTGCATCCCCGCGGCGCCGTGCTCATCACCGCCGGCCGCCACCTCGACGCCGGCGCCGGGCGAACCCGGTTCCTGTGCCCCTATCGGGGCGCCGACGGAAATCTCGGCTACGTCCGGGTCACCGCGCTGAACTGCCCGCCCC
>NZ_JAAXKZ010000021.1 GCF_012911875.1 Pseudonocardia bannensis
CCCGCGGGCTCAGCGTCGCGCCCCGCCCCCGGCCCGGGGACCGGGGCGGTGGCCCGCGGCCCGGGCACTCCGGGTCGCGGGATGGAGGCCGGCGACGGTGCCGGGGCGGGCGCCTCGGCCGCCTGCCCGCTCGCGGGCCCGGTGGCCGGGGAGTGCGGGTCACCGCCGCCGACGCCTTCCGGTGCGGCGGGGCCCTGCTGGCCGCCCTGGCCGGGAATCTCCGGCCGGTCTGCGACGCCCGATGCGGCCCCTCGGCCGTCCGCCGTCCCGCTCGTCGACTGCTCGTCCGACACCGTGGTCCTCCCTCGTCCGGCCCATCCTGACGCGATGGGCGCTCCGCCGTCCGGCGAAGCCGTGCACATGGCGCTCCCGGTCGGGAATGGCCGGGGCCCACCGGATTCAAACAGCTCAGACGGCCCACGGGAACCGCCAGGGCCCGGCTCGCGCAGCCAGCGGCCGCTCCTGATCGGCGAGTCGCCATGGTGAGGCCCGTACCGGGGCGGCGCACCACCTGTACACGCATCATCCGGTCCGGTGAACGCCGGTCGCGCGGCATGCAGGCGGATCGTGGCCGTCCGGTGGCGGGCCGGGCCGACGTCGCTACCCTTCGAACTCGTGTTCACCGCGGTCGCCGTGCTGCCTCAGCCACCGTTGCTGGTCCCCGGGCTGGCGACCGGCGCCGCGGCCGAGACGGCCGCGCTGCGCGACGCCTGCCGGTCCGCTGCGAGCCGGCTGGCCGCAGCCGCACCGACCTGGATCGCGGTCGGCGCGGATCCGGGCGGGCGGCGGACCGTGGGGCCGGAGGCGGTCGGGACCTTCCTCGGATTCGGCGTCGACCTGCCGGTCGCGTTGGACACGACCCCGGGCGCGCCCGCCGCGCCCCCGGACCCGGAACTGCCGCTGCCGCTGCTCATCGCCGGGTGGGCGGCCGGCCAGACCGGTGCCGCCCTGCGGATCCGCGGCGAGCTGGTGTCGCCGGACACCGCCCCGGCCGACTGCGCCGAACTGGGCGCGAAGCTGGCCGCGGAGGCGGCCGCCGCGGACGGCCCGGTCGGGCTGCTGGTCCTCGGCGACGGTTCGGCGATGCACACCGAGAAGGCGCCCGGTCACTTCGACGAGCGCGCCGGCCGGTTCGACGCGGCCGTCGCCGCCGCGCTGGCGGCCGCCGACGCGGCGGCCCTCGCCACGCTCGACTCGGACCTGGCCGCACAGCTGTGGGCGGAGGGCCGCGCGCCCTGGCAGGTGCTGGCGGGGGCGGCGTCGGCGGCCGCAGCGACCTCGGCGACCACGTGGAGCGGCGAGCTGCTGCACTCCTCGACGCCCTACGGCGTGGCCTACCACGTCGCGGTGTGGACACCGGGCCGGTGAGCGGGCCGCCGCTGGTGGCGGTCGTCGGGCCGACGGCGACCGGCAAGTCCGACCTGGGCCTCGCCCTGGCCGCGGAGCTCGGCGGCGAGGTCGTCAACGCGGACGCGATGCAGCTCTACCGCGGCCTGGACATCGGCACCGCGAAGCTGACGGTCGCCGAACGCGCGGGCATCCCGCACCACCAGCTCGACGTCCTGGAGGTCACCGAGACCGCGTCGGTCGCGGCGTACCAGCGGTCGGCGCGCGGCACCGTCGAGCGGCTGCGGGCGGCCGGGGTGACACCGGTGCTGGTCGGCGGCTCGGGCCTCTACGTGCAGGCGGTGCTCGACGAGCTGGAGTTCCCCGGCACCGATCCCGCGCTGCGGGCCAGGTTGGAGGCCGAGCTCGCCGAGCTGGGCGCGCAGGCGATGCACGAGCGACTGGCAGCGGTCGACCCGGCGGCGGCCCAGGTCGTGCTGCCGGGCAACGGCCGGCGGATCGTGCGTGCTCTCGAGGTCATCGCGCTGACCGGGCGCCCGTTCCCGGCCCGGCTGCCCACCCACGGCACACCGCGCTACGACGCGGTGCTGATCGGGGTGGACCGCCCGGCCGCCGAGCTCGACGAGCGCGTCGCCGTCCGGGTGGAGCGGATGTTCGCCGGCGGGCTGGTGCGCGAGACCCGCGAGCTCGTCGGCCGCGGGTTGCGGGAGGGCCGCACGGCGTCGCGGGCGCTCGGGTACCAGCAGGTCCTCGCCGCGCTCGACGGCGACGGGGACATGGCGGCGGCCGCGGCCGAGACCATCCGCGCGACCCGGCGTTTCGTCCGGCGGCAACGCTCCTGGTTCCGGCGCGACCGCCGCATCCACTGGCTCGACGCCGCCGAGCCCCACCTCCTCGACCGCGCGCTGGCGGTGCTGCGCGGGGTCGCCCCGGCCCGCCCGTAGGCTCGGGGCATGGGCAGCGGGAACGGCGGGGTGCGGTTCGCCAAGGGTCACGGAACCGAGAACGACTTCGTGCTGTTGCCCGATCCGGACGGCGCGCTGCAGCTGTCCGCGACGCGGGTCGCCGCGCTGTGCGACCGGCGCCGCGGGCTGGGCGCCGACGGTGTGCTGAGGGTCGTCCGCTGGGCGGCGCTGGGTGACGACTCCGCGCCCGCGCCCGAACCCGGCGTCGAGTGGTTCATGGACTACCGCAACGCCGACGGCAGCGTCGCGGAGATGTGTGGCAACGGGGTCCGGGTGTTCGCGCGCTACCTCGCGCACGCCGGCTGGCTGCCCGACGGCCCCGGCGCGGAGCTGCGGCTGGGGACCCGGGGTGGGGTGCGCACGGTGCGTTTCGCCGGCGGTGACGGCGTGGCCGGCGAGGTGTCGGTGGACATGGGCCCCGCTCGCATCGGGGACACCTCGACGGCGACGGTGGACGGCCGCGCGTTCCGGGGCGTCGCCGTGGACGTCGGCAACCCGCACCTGGCCTGCGTGACCGACGTGGAGCTGGAGGGCCTGGACCTGGCGGTGCCCCCGGGTCACGATCCCGCGCTGTTCCCGCACGGGGTCAACGTCGAGTTCGTGTCGCCCCTGCGCGGTGGCACCGACGGCACCGGCGGCACCGGCGAGGTGGCCATGCGGGTGCACGAGCGCGGAGTGGGGGAGACCCGCTCGTGCGGCACCGGGACCGTCGCGGCGGTCGTCGCGGTGCTGCGCCACGCCGGGGTCGAGACCGGGACGGTGCCGGTGCGCGCCCCCGGCGGCCGGCTTCGGGTGACCGTGGACGCCGCGACGACCACACTTCACGGCCCGGCCGTGCTCGTCGGCCACGGAGAGCTCGAACGCTCCTGGTGGGACGCCCAGGGCTGATCAGGTCAGGCCCCCGTCGAGGCACGTTGGACGCAATAAAGCGGACAGCGCAGGCGTTGACATGGGAGCATGAACACCACGATGACTGAATTCCCACTGGACGTCTCCGACATCGGCAGCGTGCGGGCGAACGACGCCTCGCCGGAGCCGACGGTGGGAGACCTCGAACTCTCCGACCGGTCCTCGCTGCGGCGTGTCGCCGGTCTCTCGACCGAACTCACCGACATCACCGAGGTCGAGTACCGGCAGCTCCGCCTGGAACGGGTCGTGCTGGTCGGGGTCTGGACCGAGGGCAGCGCCGAGCAGGCCGAGGCCTCGCTCGCCGAGCTGGCCCGGCTGGCCGAGACCGCCGGTTCCGAGGTACTCGACGGTCTGGTGCAGCGGCGTAGCCGCCCCGACCCGTCGACGTTCATCGGCTCCGGCAAGGTCGAGGAGCTGCGCGGTGCGGTGCAGGCCGCCGGCGCCGATACGGTGATCGCCGACGGCGAGCTCTCGCCCGGCCAGCTGCGCCAGCTGGAGGAGAAGCTCAAGGTCAAGGTGATCGACCGGACCGCCCTGATCCTCGACATCTTCGCCCAGCACGCCCGCTCGCGGGACGGCAAGGCGCAGGTCGAGCTGGCCCAGCTGTCCTACCTGCTGCCGCGGCTGCGCGGTTGGGGTGAGGCGCTGTCCCGCCAGGTCGGTGGCCGCGCCGCGGGCGGTGTCGGTATCGGTGGTCGTGGCCCTGGTGAGACCAAGATCGAGCTCGACCGGCGCCGGATCCGCAACCGCATGTCCAAGCTGCGCCGTGAGATCACGGCGATGCGGACCGTGCGGGAGACCCAGCGCGGCAACCGGCGGCGCAACGAGGTGCCGAGCGTGGCCATCGTCGGCTACACCAACGCCGGCAAGTCGAGCCTGCTCAACGCCCTGACCGATGCCGGTGTACTGGTCGAGAACGCCCTGTTCGCGACCCTGGACCCGACCACCCGCAAGGCGGCCACGCCGGACGGGCGGGCCTACACGCTGACCGACACCGTCGGCTTCGTGCGGCACCTGCCCCACCAGCTCGTCGAGGCCTTCCGCTCGACGCTGGAGGAGACGGCCCAGGCCGACCTGCTCATCCACGTCGTCGACGGGTCCGACCCGCTGCCCGAGGACCAGATCAAGGCGGTCCGCCAGGTGCTGGTCGAGGTCGGCGAGCAGCAGCAGGGGCGGATGCCCCAGGAGCTGCTGGTCGTCAACAAGACCGACGCGGCCGGCGACCTGCAACTGGCCCGGCTGCGGCACCTGCTGCCCGACGCGGTGTTCGTCTCCGCGCGGCGCGGCGACGGGATGGAGAAGCTGCGCGAGCGGATCGCCGAGCTGCTTCCGCGCCTGGATCTCGACGTCGAGCTGCTGTTGCCCTACACCCAGGGTTCGCTGGCGGCGCGGGTGCACGCCGAGGGTGAGGTGCTCGCCGAGGAGCACACGGCCGAGGGCACGCGACTGCATGCCCGGGTCGGCGCCGAGCTGGCCACCGCCGTGCTGCCGTTCGCGTTGGCCGGCGGTGACGGGGCGGCGATGACCGGGGTGAACGGCGCCGAGCCGTTCGTCCGGTCCGCCGCCGCGGCACCGGGCGACGGTTCGGGGCGCTGAGCGTCCCGGGGCTCGCCGGCCTCGTCGCGGCGGCGATGATCCTCGTACCGGTGGTGGCCGCTGACGGTGCGCCCGCGCCGCAGACCCGCTGCACGGTCGAGGACCGGCGCCTGGCCGAACTGTCCGGGCTGGTCGTCGACCGCGGTGGGCTCTGGGCGATGGGCGACGGTGGGCGACGGGTCGAGGTGCACCGGTTGGACACCGCCGGCCCGGTCTGCCGCGTCGTCGAGTCCCGAACGGCCCGGATCGACCCGTTCGACGCCGAGGACCTGGCGCGCGGCCCGGACGGCACGCTGTGGGTCGCCGACACCGGCGACAACCGGCGTCGGCGGGAGACGGTGGCGCTCGTCGCGCTGCCGCCCCGCGGGGAGGCGCGGCTGCACCGGCTGACCTACCCGGACGGCCCCCACGACGGCGAGGCTCTCCTCATCGGGGCGGACGGGGTCCCGCTCGTTATCACGAAGGAGACGGGCATCGCCGCGGGGATCTACCGGCCGGCGGGGCCGCTCGCAGAGCCGGGGCCGACGCCCCTCGTCCGGGTGGGCGAGGTGATGCTGCCGGCCTCCGACTCCGAAGGCGGGCCGGTCGGGGGGCTCGGGTCGCGGCTCGTCACCGGGGCGGCGCTGAGCGCGGACGGCCGGGTGGCGGCGTTGCGCAGCTACACCGATGCATGGCTGTACCCGGTGAGCGACGACGACGTCGTCGCCGCGCTGGCCGGGACCCCCGTGCGGGTCCCGCTACCCGACGAACCGCAGGGCGAGGCCATCGCCTTCGACACCGACGGAACGCTGCTGTCGGGTTCGGAGACCCGCGGTGGGGTGCGCGGCGAGATCCGTGCGGTACCGGCGGCGGCCGCCCTGGCGGCAACGGCCGGCACCGGTGAGCGGACCGAACCCTCGCTCCCCTCATCGGCGACCGACGAGTCGCCCGACTGGTGGCCTGCGGCTGTCGGCGGGACGGCCGCGGTGGGGCTGCTGGCGGTGGCCGGCGCGGCCATGGCCGTGCACGGAGCCCGGCGCCGGCAACGCTGAAGCGCGGCGCCGAGACCGGCGGGCCGCTCGAAGCGGCCCGGAGCCGGCTCCGGGCCGACTCAGAGCCGGCGGAGTACCGCCACGACCCGGCCGAGGACGGTGGCCTCGTCGCCGGGGATCGGCTCGTAGGCCGGGTTGGCCGGCATCAGCCAGATGTGCCCGTCGCGACGCTTGAGCGTCTTCACGGTCGCCTCGCCGTCGATCATCGCGGCGACGATCTCACCGTTCTCGGCCACGGGCTGCTGGCGGACCACGACCCAGTCGCCATCGGTGATGGCCGCGTCGACCATCGAGTCGCCGCGCACGTTGAGCAGGAACAGCGTGCCCTCGCCGACGATCTCGCGGGGGAGCGGGAACACGCTCTCCACCGCCTGCTCGGCCAGGATCGGCCCACCGGCGGCGATGTTGCCCAGCAGCGGGACGAAGGCCGGCGAGGGGTGATCGGAGCGGGCATCGTCGGTCTGCGTGCGTGATGTGCTGACGGTGACCTGACCCGGCATCACATCATCGGCCGGCATCTCGTCCGGACTCCGGACGTCGACCGCCCGGGTGCGGTTGGGGTCGCGACGCAGGTACCCCTTGCGTTCGAGGGTGCGCAGTTGGTGGTGCACCGACGAGGTGGAGGTGAGTCCCACCGCGTCGCCGATCTCGCGCACGCTCGGCGGATAGCCGAACCGTTCCACCCAGTCCCTGATCACCTCGAGCACCTTGCGCTGGCGCGGGGTCAGCCCGGCCGGGTCGGCCGGTGGGTCGGGGAAGGCGCGCACCTGCCCGGGCTCCCGGTCAGCGTCAGCGCTCGTACCGGACTCGTCCCGTGCCATCAGGTCTGCCTCCTCGTTCCGTCTTCGACGTCCATGTTCTTCCGTCGTCTCGTGACGCCGGGCGCTGAGTCGGCCCCGGCTGCGCGGCCCTCGCGCGCCCGCGGACGCCGTCGTCCCAAGAACGGTAGTCCGCATCACCCGCATCGCCAAACACATGTTCGAACGACACGCCCTCGATCCTCGATTCCGCGGAGCTTCGATGGTATGAATCGCACAGACGTTCGATCGAACGTCTGTGCGAAGCGGCTCGGGTGTGGGACGGAGGGGTCGCCATGGGGCTCACGACGATCGAGGTGGAGGTCGCACCCGCCGGTGCGGGCGCCGCGCCACGCCCGGCCGTGCGCCGTGCGCCGCGCCGCAACGGGCCGGCCCGGGGCCCGCGGCCGGTTCGGCCCCGGGCGGCGCCGGTCGCCGGGCGCCCGGCGGTGCTCCCGCCGAGCCCACCCGGCCGGGCTGCGCAGCGGATGCTCGTTCGTCCCTGTCCGGGCGGGGGGGCACGGGTCCGCGGCGCCGCGGTGGTCGTCCGAGCCCCGGTATCGCGTGCGCCGAGTCGTAGCCGCCGGGGTGCTGGCGATGATGTCGGCAGGCGCCGTCGTCGGACTCGGGTCGGTGGCCGAGGCGGCCGGTGGCGCAACAGCGCGGTCGGCGGTGCCGGCGGCGACCGCCGAGGTCACCGTGCGCACGGGCGACACGATGTGGGACGTGGCCCGCCGCTCGGCGCCGGGGGTCGATGTGTCGGCGGTGGTCGAGCGGATCGTCGCCGACAACGGCCTGTCCACGGTGTCTCTGCGCCCCGGCCAGATCCTTCGCGTCCCTGCCGGCTGAGGGCTGGTCCGCGGCCCGATTCTGTCGGGCCCCGCTGCTAGACATCGCATACGTGGCCGAGCAGGCCCGGGCCGGCGGGGTGCGAGCCTGCTCGTCGCGGCGACAGAGAGGCCGTCATGGATCTCGGTACGAATGCAGTGCGCCCGTGTGAGCGGACGGACCCGCCGGGGGCCGGCCCGGAGCGGCAGGGGGCATGCCGGCGCCGGCGGGTGCCGGGGGCGCCGCGCCGAACGCCGAGGACGAGAGTCGCATCGAACGTCGCGCTCCGGACGGATCCCGGTCGCCCGGGGGTGCCGTCCGCTCGTCGCGCGGGATGTGGGCTCGCCGGGGACCGGATCGGCCGGGCTCCACAGGGGGCGGATCGAGCGCGCCCTGGGGCGCGATGTGTCGTGGCGAGAGCGGTGCGGCCGGACCCGGCGCCGCCCGGCGCCGTTCACCGGTACCGGGCCGGGGCCGGCCGCGGCCCGCGACGTGGTGTGGGCGGCGGCGCCCGGGCGGGCGCCGATCGCGGACTCCGGGTGGGCGGGCGCCGCCGGGCCGGGATCGGCAGCGCCGGACGGGGCAGAGTAGGAGGCCCCCTGGCATCGGTGACGGCGGCGGTGTGTGCGGCGGCCGCTGTCGTCGCACTCGGCGTACTGGCCGACCTGGCGGGTGGGGCGCGGGGGCCGCGGCCGGCGGAGCAGGGGGCACCGGCCCGGGCCGTGCTCCCGGTGCGTCCGGAGGAGCCGGCGCAGAACCTCACGGGATCGACGGTGCCGCGCGCCGGGGCGGCCGGAGCCGACGCCGTCGTGGGCCGGATCGAGGCGGGAACGGAAGTCGGGGACAGTGGCTGGAGCCGGGCCGAGCGGTCGGTGTGCCGCGGGGCCGACGGGCTGTCCGGGGCGCGTGCGAGGCGCTGCGCCGAGCGGTCGTCCTGATCGGATGACACGGCGTGTTTGAGTACGCCGGCCCCTACATATTGTGGTTAGACTCCATTTGCTCGGCTACAGGTTGGGTTTCACCGGGGAGGGGTCGCATCGTGCGTTGCCCGTTCTGTCGTCATCCGGACTGCCGTGTGATCGACTCCCGGGAGGTGGACGACGGTCAGGCCACCCGGCGTCGCCGGTCCTGCGTGGAGTGTGGTCGGCGGTTCACCACCGTCGAGGAAGCTGTGCTGGCGGTGGTGAAGCGCAGTGGGGTGACGGAGCCGTTCAGCCGCGAGAAGGTCGTGCGTGGCGTACGGCGTGCGTGTCAGGGGCGACCGGTCGACGAGGACGCGCTCCAGCTGCTCGCTCACCGCGTCGAGGAGGCGGTCCGGGCCCGGGGGACCGCTGAGATTCCCAGCCACGAGGTCGGGCTGGCCATCCTGGGTCCGCTGCGGGAGCTCGACGAAGTGGCGTATCTGCGCTTCGCGAGCGTCTATCGCTCGTTCTCCTCTATCGAGGACTTCGAGAAGGAGATCGCCGATCTGCGTCGGCCGGCTGCCGGGGAAGCAGCCGAACCGCGCTCCGGGCGCTCCACCGGTTGACGAGCCCGAGCGGAGTCCGCTGTCGCCCCCGCCGGGGCCGACGGCAGTAATGAGCATGTTCGGATGCAGAAGAGGGAGAGCATGACGGAGACGGTCGGGGCAACAGCCTCGGGACGCGGGGGCAAGTCCGGCGCGAAGCAGGGGGACAAGCGCAAGCGACCGGTCGGGTTGACCGTCGAGCGCCTCTACACCACTCCCGGCGTGCACCCCTACGACGAGGTGAACTGGGAGCGCCGCGACGTCGTCATGACGAACTGGCGTGACGGCACGGTCAACTTCGAGCAGCGCGGTGTCGAGTTCCCGGACTTCTGGTCGGTCAACGCGACCAACATCGTCACCAGCAAGTACTTCCGTGGCGCGGCCGGGAGCCCGCAGCGCGAGTCCAGCCTGCGACAGCTCATCGACCGGGTGGTCGGGGTCTACCACCGCGCCGGCGTGGACAACGGCTACTTCGCCACCGCCGAAGACGCCGAGGTCTTCGCCCACGAGCTCACCTGGATGCTGCTGCACCAGGTGTTCAGCTTCAACTCGCCGGTTTGGTTCAACGTCGGCACCAGCTCGCCGCAGCAGGTCAGCGCGTGCTTCATCCTCGCCGTCGACGACACCATGGAGTCGATCCTCAACTGGTACCGCGAGGAGGGGCTGATCTTCAAGGGCGGCTCCGGTGCCGGGCTGAACCTCTCGCGCATCCGCTCGTCGAAGGAGCTGCTGTCCTCGGGCGGCACCGCGTCGGGCCCGGTCTCGTTCATGCGCGGTGCGGACGCCAGCGCGGGGACCATCAAGTCCGGCGGCGCCACCCGGCGTGCGGCGAAGATGGTCGTCCTCGACGTCGACCACCCCGACATCGTGGAGTTCGTCGAGACCAAGGCCAAGGAGGAGGCCAAGGTCCGGGTGCTGCGCGACGCCGGGTTCGACATGGACCTGGGCGGCGCCGACATCACCTCGGTGCAGTACCAGAACGCGAACAACTCCGTCCGCGTCACCGACGAGTTCATGCAGGCCGTCGAGGACGGAACCGAGTTCGGGCTGCGCGCCCGGATGACCGGTGAGGTCATCGATCAGGTCGACGCCCGCACGCTGTTCCGCGGGATCGCGCAGGCGGCCTGGGAGTGCGCCGACCCGGGCATCCAGTACGACGACACGATCAACGACTGGCACACCTGCCCCGAGTCGGGGCGGATCACCGCGTCGAACCCGTGCTCGGAGTACATGCACCTGGACAACTCCAGCTGCAACCTCGCGTCGCTGAACCTGCTCAAGTTCCTGGGTGACGACGGCCGCTTCGACGCGGCGCGCTTCGCCCGGGCCGTCGAGCTGGTCATCACCGCGATGGACATCTCGATCTGCTTCGCCGACTTCCCGACCGACCCGATCGCCGACACGACGCGCAAGTTCCGCCAGCTCGGCATCGGTTACGCCAACCTCGGCGCGCTCCTGATGGCGACCGGGCATGCCTACGACTCCGAGGGCGGCCGCTCGCTCGCCGCGGCGATCACCTCGCTGATGACCGGCGCCGCCTACAAGCGCTCGGCCGAGCTCGCCGGCGTCGTCGGCCCCTACGAGGGCTACGCCCGCAACGCCGAGGCCCACCAGCGCGTGATGCGCAAGCACGCGGCCGCGAACGACGCGGTGCGCACGCTGCCGGCGAGCATCCCGGTGCACACGCTGGCCACGAGGACCTGGAAGGACGCCCTCGCCATCGGCGAGCGCAACGGGTGGCGCAACGCGCAGGCCTCCGTGCTGGCCCCGACCGGCACCATCGGTCTGATGATGGACTGCGACACCACCGGCATCGAGCCGGACCTGGCCCTGGTCAAGTTCAAGAAGCTGGTCGGCGGCGGCTCGATGCAGATCGTCAACCAGACGGTGCCGCGGGCGCTGGAGGTGCTCGGGTACCAGCCCGAGCAGGCCGAGGCGATCATCGAGTTCGTCGGTGAGCACGGGCACGTCATCGATGCCCCGGGCCTGCGCCAGGAGCACTACGAGGTCTTCGACTGCGCGATGGGCGAGCGGTCCATCCCCGCGATGGGCCACGTGCGGATGATGGCGGCGGTCCAGCCGTTCCTGTCCGGTGCGATCTCCAAGACGGTCAACATGCCCGAGGCGGCCACCGTCGAGGACGTCGAGCGGATCTACCTCGAGGGTTGGCGGCTGGGCCTCAAGGCGCTGGCCATCTACCGCGACAACTGCAAGGTCGGCCAGCCGCTGTCGGCCGGCAAGACCGCCAAGGCCGAGGCCAGGTCCGAGGCTGCCCCGGCCGCGGAGGCCCGCCCGGTGCGCCGGCGGCTGCCCAAGAAGCGGCCCAGCGAGACGGTCTCGTTCACCGTCGGCGGCGCGGAGGGCTACCTCACCGCCGGGTCCTACCCCGACGACGGGCTCGGCGAGATCTTCGTCAAGCTCGGCAAGCAGGGTTCGACGCTGTCGGGCGTGATGGACGCGTTCTCGATGTCGATCTCCGTCGGCCTGCAGTACGGCATCCCGCTGGAGTTCTACGTCTCGAAGTTCTCCAACCTGCGCTTCGAGCCGGCCGGAATGACCGACGACCCGGACGTCCGGATCGCGACCAGCGTGCTCGACTACCTGTTCCGTCGCCTCGCGCTCGACTACCTGCCCTACGAGAAGCGGGCGCAGCTCGGCATCTTCTCCGCGGACGAGCGCACCGCCCAGGTCGCCGAGAGCTACACCGACGTCGACCTGGAGGGTCTGCGCACGGGGGTCTCCGTCGACCCGGCGGTGCCCGCCGCTCCCGCCGAGAAGCCGGCCGGGTCGGCCCCGGCACCGGTGGAGGTCGGCAGTTCGACCGAGCTGCTGGAGCTGCGGCTGGGCAAGGCGGCCGACGCGCCGTTGTGCCTGACCTGCGGCACCAAGATGCGACCGGCCGGATCCTGCTACCTCTGCGAGGGCTGCGGCTCGACCAGCGGCTGCAGCTGACCGACAGCTCTGCCCACCCCGCCGCCTCTCGGACAGCGTTGTGGAGCCCTGACGCGCTTTCGTGCCCGCCTCCACAGCGTTGTGGAGCCACAACGCTGTCCGGAAGTCGGCTGATGTCGGCACGCGGGTAGGGAGTTCAGCCTGCGGTGCGCTTGCCCGCGCCGTCGGTGACGTCCATGAGGATCCCGCGTAGCTGTTCGGGTTCGCGTTCTCGTCCATGAGCCCGCGTCCGGCGGAGTGCGGCCATCGGCTGCCCTTGTCGGGGTGCAGGATGCGGTGTTCGGCGGGGCAGGGTTCCCCGTTCGCGAGGCTCCGCCGGACGGCGCGCTCCACGGCGGGCCGGTCGGCGGGGTCCGCGCATTCCAGGGCAGCCTCGTAGCTGAACCCGGCCGCCGCTTTGCGGGTTGTGGAGCCATGGTGCCGTCACGGTGCATCGGGGTGTCGGGATGCCGGTGGCTCAGGCCGATGTGCGGGTCCAGCCTCGCTGCTCCGCTTCACCGACGATCGTGCGCACCGCGTC
The DNA here is from genome assembly GCF_012911875.1 of Pseudonocardia bannensis. Classification (GTDB taxonomy): domain Bacteria; phylum Actinomycetota; class Actinomycetes; order Mycobacteriales; family Pseudonocardiaceae; genus Pseudonocardia; species Pseudonocardia bannensis. Next base: position 12,453 of record NZ_JAAXKZ010000021.1, read on the forward strand.
GCCGAGCGCGCTCGAGGCCTCGCCGATCGCTGCGGTGCGGTGCAGCACCTCGTCGGCGGTGGCGCCGTAGGTCCGCCACGTGCCGCCGTCGGACATCCAGTTCAGCAACATCGGCTGCAACCGGTCGAGCGCCTTGGCGAACATCGCCTCCGGCGTCGTCCGGGCCTCGAACTCGTTCCACAGTGCCCGTAGGCGGGCGCCCTGGTCGGCGGGGAGCAACGCGAACAGCCGGTCGGCGGCCGCTTGCTCCCGGGCTTCCTGGCCGACCCGGGCGGCGGCGTCGTAGAGCGGGGTGTCGCCCGCGTAGACCTCGACGAGGTCGTGCACGAGGACCAGTTGGACGGTGTGTCCGACGTCGATCGGGCGGTCGGCGTACTCGGCGAGCAGGAGCACCATCATCGCCAGGTGCCAGGAGTGCTCGGCGTCGTTCTCCCGGCGGTCGGCGGCGGCGAGCGGGGACGCCCGCAGCACGGTCTTGAGCCGGTCGATCTCCACGATGAAGGTGAGCTGCTCACGCAGCCGTCGGTCCAGGCCGGTGGGCAGGGGGCAGCTCTCGGCCAGCAGGGCGGGGTTGTCGGCGGGATCCACGACAGGCACCGTCGCACGCTCGGGGCACGGCAGGCACGCGGATGTGACGACAGCGGGGACGGCTCCCCTCGCCGCCGGCGCGCGTGGCGGGACGGCCGCCCCTCACCACGGCCGTGCGGTCGTCGGCCGGCGCAGGACCGCTGGTCGTGACGGCGTCCCCGTTGCGTTTGCCGCTGGGTTGCGGCTTGGAACGACGGCTCCGGCTCCCCGGGTTAGAGTCGACCCGGTGACTGATCGTTTCCGGCTCGTGCCCGCCGCGTACGTCGTCCTCCGCCGCGGGGACGACATCCTCCTGCAGTTGCGGCAGAACACCGGCTATCGGGACGGGCACTGGGCCACAGCCGCCGCCGGGCATGTCGAGGCCGAGGAATCCGTCGTGGCCGCCGCCTGCCGGGAGGCCGCCGAGGAACTCGGGGTCACCATCGAGGCGGGCGACCTCGTGCCGCTGACGGCGATGCACCGTACCCACGGCAACCGACAACCGATCGACGAGCGGGTCGACTTCTTCTTCGAGTGCCGCCGATGGACCGGGGAGCCCCGGCTGATCGAGCCGGACAAGGCCGCCGACCTGCGCTGGTTCGCCCTCGACGCGCTGCCCGATCCCGTCGTGCCGCACGAGCGGGCGGTGTTCGAGCAGCTCCGCGACGGCCGGCCGGCGCCCGTGACGACGTTCGGGTTCTAGGCGAGGACGGCCGGGCCGCGGTTGTCGTCGACGGGTGGTTCGTCGACCACCGCGCTCACCGACCCAGCCGGTCACCGTATCGGGATCTTGCGTCGCACGGCAGGAATGATCGCAACCGAACGACGGAGCCCGCCCGGCTGTGGTGACCGTACGGTGATCGCATGACCAACACGGCGACCGACAGCGCGATCGAGGTCTGTGCCGGAGCTGCCACCGCGGGCCCGGTGCGTGAGCTGCTGCACGCGCGGACGGTGCAGCTGGGGGAGGGCACCGAGGTTCGTCGGCTGCTGCCCAGCCTGAATCGGCGGATGATCGGCGCGTGGTGCTTCGTGGACCACTACGGCCCCGACGACATCGCTCGTGAGCCCGGGATGCAGGTGGCCCCGCACCCGCACATCGGGCTGCAGACGGTCAGCTGGCTGCTCGACGGCGAGGTGCGCCACCGCGACAGCCTCGGCAACGACCAGCTCATCCGCGCGGGCGAGCTGGCGCTGATGACGGCGGGCGGGGGGATCGCACACTCGGAGCAGTCGCCCGACCCGCACTCCCCGGTGCTGCACGGCGCCCAGCTGTGGGTGGCGTTGCCCGACGCCGACCGCGCGACGGCCGCGAGCTTCGAACACCACCCCGAGCTGCCGGTGGTCAGCGACCGTGGCCTGCGCGCCACCGTCCTGCTCGGTGAGCTGGCCGGCGCCCTCTCGCCCGGCCGGGTGTACAGCCCGCTGGTCGGGGCGGACATCGCGCTCGCGGCGGGCAGCGACGTCCGGATCCCGCTCGAGCGCGACTTCGAGCACGCCGTGCTGACCGTGTCCGGCGCTGCGGACCTCGACGGGGAGCTCGCGCCGGGGACGCTGTGCTACCTCGGCTGCGGGCGCTCGGAGCTGCGGCTGCGCGCGGAGGCCGACAGCCGGCTGTTGCTGCTCGGTGGGGTGCCGTTCGCCGAGGAGATCGTGATGTGGTGGAACTTCGTCGGCCGCAGCGGTGCCGAGGTCGCCGAGGCCCGGGCGCAGTGGCAGGCCGAGCTGGGCGGGACCGGCGCGGGCAGGTTCGGCGGGGTGCGCGGGTACGAGGGTCCCGCGCTTGCCGCGCCGGAGCTGCCGTCGACCCCGCTGCGGCCACGCAGGCGCGTCGCCCGGAAGCCGTAGCGGCCGTCGCGGGCTACCCGACCTGGTACCGGGCCGCCCGGATCAGGTCCTCCACCGCCGCGCGCTGCACCCGGAACGAACGCCCGAACCGCACGGCCGGTAGTTCGCCGCTGTGCACCAGCCGGTAGACGGTCATCTTGGAGACGCGCATCCGCTCGGCTACCTCGGCCACGGTGAGAAACGGCGCCTCGATCACGTCCGGGTGGTCCGGCAGCCCTGTTCCCATTCTCCAGTCTCCTCTTGCGTCGTACCGGCCCCGCCCGATCGGGATACCGGACGGTCATCGTCTCGGTCCGGCGTGGGGACATTAGCCGACAATCCGTCACCTACCGGGTGCGAGATGGACCTCGGAAGGGTGGAATGCAAGGAAGGATCACCGCGCAACGTCACAACGCTGCGTGCAGACTACCGGCGCGTAGAGTGACCGTGACTGGCGCCGAAGGAGGTGCCCGAGTTGAGGAGGGAACCCGACAGTGTCGTCACCAGCGTCGTCGGCGGAGTCGCCGCAGCAGGGCACCGGAACCGACTACCTGGCCCCCGGCCACTTCGTCGACTCCGACTCTCCCGAGGTGCAGGCCTTCGCCCGGCGGGTGGTGGGGGACGAGACCGACCCGATCGCGATGGCCGTGCGGCTGTTCGAGGCCGTCCGCGACGAGATCTGGTACGACCCGTTCGGGCTGACCACCGACCCCGCCGCCTACCGGGCCAGCGCGGTCGCCGCCGGGGGCAGCAACTGGTGCGTGCCCAAGGCGGTGCTGCTGACCGCTGCCGCGCGAGCCGTCGGGATCCCGGCCCGGCTGGGCTTCGCCGACGTGCGCAACCACCTCAACACCCCGCGGCTGCGCGAGCGGATGGGCGGGGCGGACCTGTTCGTCTACCACGGCTACACCGACCTGCTGCTCGACGGCCGCTGGGTCAAGGCGACGCCGGCGTTCAACGCCGAGCTGTGCGCCCGTTTCGGCGTCGAGCCGATCGCCTTCGACGGCCGCACCGACGCGCTGATGCACGAGTACGCCGGCGGCGGCGAGCAGTACATGGAGTACGTGAACGACCGCGGCGTGCACGCCGATCTGCCGCTGGAGGAGATCTTCGTGACCTTCCGGGAGTACTACGGCGAGGCGATGTTCGCCGCCGACCCGGCCGAGTCCGCCCCGGCAGGGGCCGACGCGTTCACCGCGCCCGCGGCGGCCGAGCGCTGATCCGCGTCGGGACACGCCCCTGGACACCGGTCGATCTAGGGTGCGAGACGTGATCAGTGCCAGGAATCAGGCCGTGGCCGAGGACGACCCCGACGGCGACTGGACCGTGCCCGGGGTCTACCGGTGTGCTCCGGACGTGTACCGCATCCCGTTGCCACTGCCGAACGACGGTCTGCGTGCGGTCAACGTCTACGCAGTGGCCGATGCGGCGGGCTGGACGCTGATCGACTCCGGATGGGCGCTGGCCGAGGCGAAGGACCTGCTCCTCGGCGCGCTCGCGGCCCTGGGCGCCGGCGTCGGTGACGTCCGGCAGTTCCTCGTCACCCACCTGCACCGTGACCATTACACGCAGGCCGTGGTGCTGCGCCGGGAGTTCGGCGGGCGGGTGCTGCTCGGGCGCGGCGAACGGCCGGGCCTCGAGAAGATCAACTACCGCTCCGACGACGGTGGGCGGGTGCACCGCGATCGGCTGCGCAGGGCGGGGGCGCACCGGCTGGTCGCGCACTTCGAGGCGAACCCGCCACCGATGGCCGACCGGTCGCTGTGGGAGATGCCCGACGAGTGGCTCGACGACCGCGCGGTCGTGACGCTGGGGGCCCCCGGGGCCGAGCGGCGGCTGCAGGCGGTGGAGACGCCGGGGCACACCCGTGGGCACCTCGTGTTCGCCGACGCCGCGGGTGGACTGCTGTTCTCCGGTGATCACGTGCTGCCGACGATCACGCCGTCGATCGGGTTCGAGCCGTTGCCGCCGCCGAGCCCGCTGGCCGACTTCCTGACCTCGCTGCGGCTGCTGCGGGAACTGCCCGACGCCGCGCTGCTGCCCGCGCACGGTCCGGTCGGACGCCGGGTGCACGAGCGGGTCGACGAGTTGCTCGACCACCACGGCCGCCGGCTCGACGCGACCCTGCACGCGGTGAAGGAGGGCCGGTCGACGGGGGCCGACGTCGCCGCAGCACTGCCCTGGACGCGTCGCGAGCGGACCCTGGACGAGCTGGACCCCTACAACGCGATGCTCGCGACCCTGGAGACGTCGGCGCACCTCGACGTCCTGGTCGAACGGGGCCTGCTGACCGCGATCGAGCAGGACGGCGTCGTCCACTACGACGCGGGCTGACACCGCCCGTAGCCGGTTCACGCTGCGTCGGTCCCCGGTCACGGACGGTCCGGGCGCGGGTCATATCCTTCCGCCATGCAAGGGCTGGGGTCGCGCGCCCTCGCGGTGGGCCGCCTCGGGCTGGCCGTCGCGACGGCGGGTCTCGCGCTCACCGGGGTGCTGGTCGCCGTGACCGCCCCGGGTGACGCCGATCCGGTCGGCCGGACGGTCACCGCGGCCGCCGCGGTCGGCTGCGCGGCGAGTGGCGCCTACCACCCTCCGGGCCCGGGCAGCGTCGGCGTTCCGCCCGGCCTGCGACTGTGCCCGAGCGGCTCCGTCACCGTCACCGCCGCCGACACCGTGCTCGACGGGCTGGACGTGACCGGGGGGATCGTCGTCGACGCCCCCGGTGTCGTCGTGCGGCGCAGCCGCATCACCGGGAACGGGTCCACGCCGTACGGCGTCTCGACGACCTCCGCCGGCTCCGTCCGGATCGAGGACACGACGATCACGGGTGCCTTCTCCGAAGCGGGTATCGGCGACGACGCCTGGACCGCGGAACGCGTCGAGATCACCCGCGTGTCCGGGGACGGGGCCCGGCTCGGCTCCCGTGCCACGCTGCGCAACAGCCGGCTGCACGACCTCGTCCCGGCCGCGGGACGCAGTACCGCCGCGCTGCGCCTCGTCGCGCCCGGCGGCGACGTGCTGGTGGAGAACAACCGGATCGAGATGGGTCGGGGTCCCGGGCACGACAGTGCGGTGCTGCTCGCGCCGGCGCAGCGCGGCCGCGGCGAGACCGCCGGCGAAGGCGCGGTCGTGATCCGCGGCAACCTGCTCGGCGGGGGCGAGTACACGCTGCGCCAGGTGCCGGTGTCGGGTGGCGCGGTGCCCGATGTGCGGATCACCGGCAACCAGTTCCGTCGCGATGCGCTGGCCGGCCCGCTGCAGGTTCCGGCGACGTCGCTGCTCGCCGACAACGTCTTCGTCGACGGCGGTGCCGTCAGCGGACGGGGGTGATCGGAGCCTCTCGCCCACCCGTGTGATTTGCCGAAGGTCAGGACGCGCTGCATCGTCCGACAGGCCGAGCGCGACACGCCGAGCGGACCACCCAGTACTGGCAGCAGGCACTGGAATCGGGCAGAGTGACCGCCAGCCAGCGACATCAACTCCCGTATCCGGGCCGGGGGACCCGGCTTACACTCCCTGCCAGCACGGCATTCCACCGCGACGCGAGGACGTAGGGGAAGACGTTCCTCGTCTTGAAGCGGAGGTCTGCAGTGAGCACACGCGGGGTGGTTTTCGTCCACTCGTCGCCGACTGCGGTCTGCCCGCATGTCGAGTGGGCGATCTCAGGCGTACTCGGAACCCGGGTCGCGCTGCAATGGACGCCGCAGCCGGCCGTCCCCGGGCAGCTGCGCGCCGAGTGCACCTGGTACGGCCCGTCCGGCAGTGGCGGTGCGTTGGCGGGCGCCCTGCGCGCGTGGCCGATGCTGCGCTTCGAGGTGACCGAGGAGCCGAGCCCCGGCGTGGACGGCCAGCGGTTCTGCCATGTCCCGTCGCTGGGTCTGTGGAGTGGCCGGACCAGTGCCAACGGCGACATCGTCGTCGGCGAGGACCAGCTTCGTGCGCTGCTCACCGACGTGCCCTCCGGGCAGGTCCCGGGCCGGGTGCGGGATCTGCTGGGATCTGCCTGGGACGACGCCCTCGAGCCCTTCCGGCTGGCCGGGGACGGTGCGCCGGTGACCTGGCTGCACCAGGTCGGCTAGCTCGCCGACGAGGCGTTCCGGCGGCGGGAGCGGCGGCCGTGCCGCCACCCGAGCGCAGCCAGCCCCGCGAGGAGCGCGAAGCCGGCGAGATGGGCCGTCCGGTAGTCGCCGCGCCAGTCCGTGAGCACGGGGCGCAGCAGCCGGTAGACCGGCGCGTCGGCGTCGATGAAGTGCACGACCCACGTCACCTGGCGCAGGTAGCCCTGCACGAGGAACACCACGTAGCCCAGGACCCCCGCCAGGCCGAGCACGAGGCCGCTCACCCGGGCCCACCGCGGGCCGTGATCGAGCCAGTACAGCGTCGCGATCACCGCCAGCGGTAGCACGACCACCAACTGCCGTCCGGGGGACCAGTATCCGTGCATGGTCAGGGCGACGAACGTCGCCACGAACCAGCCGGCGGCGAGCGGGACGGCGAGCGCCGACCAGCCGGGGGGCCGCCGTGCCGCCAGCGCCGCGACCGCGGGGACGGCGAGCAGCCACGCCGGTTGCCACGGGACCAGGCCGAACTCGTGGTCCAGCAGCAGGCCGGCCAGACGCAGGCTGCGCTCGACGTAGTCGGGGTCCACCCCGATCACCGCGAACTCACCGGTCTCGGCGAAATGGTCGCCGCTGGCGTAGACCGTCCAGCCGCCCCAGACGACCCGGTGCACGACCAGATAGAGCACGCCCGAGGCCGCCAGCGCAGCGCTCAGTATCCCGACCTCGCGCCGCTGCCCGCCCCGCCACCAGCGCACCGCGCCGAGCCCGGCCAGTGTGAAGGCCACCAGCCCGTACTTCACCGACAGCCAGGGCAGCGCCGTGACCACCGCGCCCAGCAGCACCAGCTCGCGACGGCGCAGCGGGCCCGTCACCGCGGCCACACCCGCCCCGGCGACCAGCGCGGCCGGGAGCTCGGGGTAGAGCTGTTGACCGTAGGCCGCCAGCGGCAGCGACGCCCCCGCGACCGCGACACCGACGGCCCCGACGCGCGGGCCCACCCCGAACCGGCGCGTCGCCAGCCAGAGCGTCAGCGCGGCGAGCGCCCCCGCCAGGCCGGCCAGTGTCGCCTTCGCGGCCACCCAGCCACCCAGCCCGGCCGGGACGGCCAGGATGATCGGCAGCAGCGGGTCGTGCGGGCTGATCTGGCTGCCGTCCGGTTGGACGACGGTCTCGACGTGGGGCACGACGTCGGCGAACTCGCGCCAGCGCTGCTCGGCCATCTCGTCGGTGATGTCGAGATCTCCGTCCTCGGCGAGCGAGAGCGCGGAGAGGTAGTACTGCTCCTCGTCGACGGCGACATGGGCGGTCTCGAGCGCCCGCACGCCGATGCCGAGTGCCGCGGCCACGGCCGCGACGAGCGCGACGAGCAGCATCGCCCGGCGCAGGCCGGTGTCGGACGGGTAGGTGCGGACGGGCCTGGCCGTCGGTGCCGGCGCCACCGGCTCAGCCCGCCTGCAGCACGGGCTCCGGCGCGGCGGCCCTCTCGACCCCGCTCGTGACCTCGGTCCGGCCGGCCGCCGCGCACGCCACCTGGCGGGCGATCAACCCGTCGATGTCGGTTTGCGGGGCCCAGCCGAGGAGCCCGCGGAGCCGGGTCGTGTCGGCGAGCGTGTGCGGCACCTCGACCAGCTCGGCCGGTTCGACGACGGTGCGCACGTCGATGTCGAGCACGCGACCGAGCGCGGCGACGATCTCGCCGAGCCGCAGCGGCGTGCCGGTGCCGAGGTTGACGGTGCCGATATCGCAGCCCTGCACAGCGAGGGCGCCGAGCTCGACGAGCGCGCGGACGGCGTGGCCGACGTCGGTGATGTCTCGGCTGCGCCGCAGGGAGCCGAACACCCGCAGCGGCTCGCCCGCCTGCGCCGCGGCGATCCAGCGGGACAGGGCCATCCCCGGCCGCTGACCCTCACCGGCGACCGTGAACGGCCTGATCACCGCGACCCGACCACCGGCTTGCGCGCGGGCGGTGCACAGCTGCTCGACGACGACCTTGCTGCGGGCGTAGCCACCGCGGGGCCGCAGCCGGTCGTCCTCGGCGCTGGGACGGCCGCCGCGGCTGCCGCCGTAGACCGACGAGGACGACGCCACCAGCAGCGGGGTGCTCATCGGCACCGCGGCCAGCACCGCTCCGGTGGCGAGCACGTTGTCCCGGTAACGCCACTGCGCGGCGTCGGGCCGGGCGTCGCGCACGTCAGGGCTCCCCGCCAGGTGGTGCACGACGGTGGCCCCGGCGAGGGCCTCGCGCACCTCGGGAGTGTGGTCGAGCAGGTCGGCGGTGATCGTCGTGACCCCAGGTGTGGGAGCCTGCCGGCGGCGGTCGATGCCGATGACGGGACCGTCCTGGGCGAGTGTCGAGACGAGCATCCGGCCCACGAAACCGGCTGAGCCGGTGACCACCGCGACCACACGGCCTCCTGCAACCATGGCTCACCTAGAGATAGGTAAGGCTACTTGACGGTGAACTTACGCTACACACCGTGAAACGCCTCCGCCACGTGGTGGGCCTCGGTATCACCGTCGTCGCCGTGATCTACCTCGTACGTGTCATCGACGGTGCAGCCCTGGGTGACGTGCTCGTCGCGCTGCTCGCCGACCCGGGCGGGCTCGCGCTCGCGCTGGGCTGCTACGCGGCTGCGTTCGGTCTGCGCACGGTGGCGTGGTGCCGGGTACTGCCCGGTCTGGGGGCGGGCCACTCGTGGGCGGGTCTGCACGTGAGCCTGCTCGGAAACCACGTGCTCCCGCTGCGGCTCGGTGAGGTGCTCCGGGTGACCAGCGTGTTGCGTCGCACCCCGCTGCGGGCCGCCCCGGTGATCGCGTCGGCGGTCACGCTGCGGGCGGCCGATCTGATCGCGGTGCTCGGCCTGGCTGCGCTCGCTGCGCCGACGATGCTGGCCGCGCTCGCGCCGGCCTGGGTGCTGGCGGCCGCGGCCGGTGGCCTGGTGCTCGTCGGCGCTCTCGGGATGGCGTGGCTGGGGCGGCTGCGGCGAGCCGGCATGGGAGCGGCCGCGTCGGCGATGTCGGGCGCGTCGGCGAAGCCGGCGGGGGCGGCGCTGCGGCTGCCCGGCCCGGCCGTACTGATCGCCGTCGTGCTGGCCTGGGTGCTCGAGGCGGCCGTCGTGTTCGAGATCGCCCGTATCGCGGGCCATCCGCTGGGGCTGGGCGAGGCCGTCGCGATCACGGCGGTGACGATCGCGGTGCAGGCGGTGGCGGTGACCCCCGGCGGGTTCGGCAGCTACGAGGCAGCGGCCACCGCGGCACTGGTGGCCCTCGGCGTGCCGGCCGGCCCGGCGTTCGCGATCGCCCTCACGACGCACGGGGTCAAGACGGTCTACGCGCTCGTCGTCGGCGGGGTCGCGCTGGCGGTGCCCGGCCCGGGCTACCTCGGCCGGTTTCGGCTGCCGCGGCGGCTCCCGCCGAGACCCGCCCCGATGCTGCCCCCCGACGACGCCCCGGTGGTCGCGTTCCTCCCGGCGCACGACGAGGAGGAGGCCGTCGCCGAGGTGGTGGCCCGGATCCCGGAACGGGTCGCGGGCCGGCGGGTGGTGACGATCGTGGTCGACGACGGCTCCACCGACGCAACGGCCGAACGCGCGGCCGCCGCGGGCGCCCGCGTGGTGTCGTTGCGGCCGAACCAGGGACTGGGTGCGGCGGTCCGCCGCGGGCTCGCCGAGGCGGTGGCGGAACGGCCGGCGGTCGTGGTCTACCTCGACGCCGACGGGGAGTACTTCCCGGAGGACCTCGCCGCCCTGGCCGCTCCGGTGCTCGCCGGTACGGCCGACTACGTGATCGGCTCCCGGTTCACCGGTGAGATCGAGCGGATGCTGGCCCGGCGGCGGCTGGGTAACCAGGTGCTCACGGCCGGGCTGCGCTGGGCCGCGCGGCGGCGCGACCTGACCGACGGCCAGAGCGGCTACCGGGCCTTCTCCCCGGGCGCCGCCGCGGCGGCCGAGATCGTGCACGACTACAACTACGCCCAGGTCCTCACCCTCGATCTGCTCGGCAAGGGCTTTCGCTACGCCGAGGTGCCGATCCGCTACCGCTTCCGCACCACCGGGACCTCGTTCATCAAGCTGGGCCGCTACCTGCGCAAGGTGCTGCCGGCCGTGTACCGGGAGCTCAATCCCGGCCGCGTTCCGGCCTGGACCCCGTCCCCGGTCCCGGCCCCGGCGGAAGCACCAGCGCAGTCGGCCGCGAGCTGAGCCTCCCGCCCAGCCGGCCGTCATCGCGCCGGCCCACCCCCAGCCCGAACCCGCGTCACGAAGGTGGCCCTGGGAACGTCGGATGTCCTCGGGGCCACCTTCGTCACGACAAGGTAGCGGTGCCTCGGCCGGGTCAGTCCTCGACGACGTGCGTGGCGAAGCGTTTGCGCGCCGTGGCCCACGCCTGTTCGTCGAAGCCGGAGCTCGGGCCGGTCAGCGCGTCCACAGCGTCGTAGGCCATCACGAACGCGTGGTGGGTGTTGTCGTGCGCGAAGAGGCCCAGCCGCCCGAACGTCGTCATCCCGGGCAACGAGCTCGCCCACGCGTCGAGTCCGGCGAGCCGGGCACCGAAGCCGGTCTCGTACACCGGGTAGACGTGCCGCAGCCGGCGGGTGACCACGGCGGCGGGGCGGACCGGCGGGAGCCCGGCACGGACGAGATCATCGGCCACCCGGGCGGCGAGATCGTCGTCGGTGGCGTTCCAGATCGCGTCGTCGGGAGCGCACGGTATCTCCGCGCACAACACGGTCCGGTCCGCCGGGTCGTCGGCGCTGTCGCGGTAGTTCGCCGGCTCGGAGACCCGGGTGACCGGCGTGCCGGCGCCCGGCAGGTAGTGCGCGTCGTAGGTCGTCCACGGCCGGCGCCCCTCCAGGACGAGGTAGACCAGCACCATCGCCCGGAACTTCAGGTCCGCCGCGTCGGCGAGAACGTCCGCGGGCGGCCCCGGGTCGACGATCCGGGCGAGCGCGGTGAGAGGAACCGTGGAGAACACGTGCCCGGCCGAGATCGCGGCGCCGCCGTTGGTCCGCACCGTGACCCCGTCCGCCCCCGGGGACAGGCTCACGGCCTCGGTGCGCAACTCGATCCGCGCGCCTGCGTCGGTGGCGGCCGCCGCCACGGCATCGGTGAGCTGGCCGAAGCCGCGCCGGGGATAGCGGAACATCCGGCCCTGCCCGTCACGGGCACCGTGCAGCATCCGCGCGGCGATCTTCCACGGGGTGTCGGCGGTGACCCGGCGACGGGCCTGCTCGGCGTCGATCTCCTCGCCGGAACGGCCCCACAGCTTCTCCGCGAACGGCGCGTACAGCGCGCCGTACAGCCCGGGACCGAGGCTGCGGCGCAGCGCGTCGGCGTAGCTGGCAGGGGGAGCGGAGCGGCGGCGAAGCGGCGCCGCCGCGGTGTCGGCCGCGATCCGGGCGACCAGGCCGCGCGGTAGCCGTCGGACCAGCTCGGCCGGACGCAGTGGGAACCCGACCCACGCCCCGCCGACCTGCAGCCGGCCGTTGCGCGGCCGCAACTGGAGATCGTCGCCGAGCAGGCCGGCCAGGTCGGCGAGCACGCCCGGGTCGATGCTCGGATGCAGCCGGTGGCTGCCGTGGTCGACGCGGATCCCGGCGACGTCGAAGCTCGCGGCCATCCCGCCGACCGCGTCGCCCCGTTCCAGCAGCACCACGCTGCGCCCGGCCCGCGCGGCCCGCCAGGCCGCCGCCAGACCGGCCGGCCCCGCGCCGAGGACGACCAGATCCGCGCCGAGATCACCACCGGGGCCGGTGCCGGGGTCGGCAGGGCGGTCCGTGCCGTGGCCGGCGGCGCGGTCGATTCCGTGATCGGCCGCGTGATCGGTACTGGGACGCGCGCCAGGAGCGGTCGGATCGGCGCCGGGGTCGGTCATGGACGAGACGGTAGGTGGCGCTCCGGCCGGGTGATCGTGCCGGGGTCCGGCGCGGTGGCGCACCGGAATGCCGGGTCTGGGGGAAACTGGTCCAGTGAGGACTGGAGCCGGTCCGCGCGGGACGCTCGCGCTGGCCGTCGGGCTGGCTGCGCTGCTGCTGGCCGGTGGTGTTGCGGCGTGGCTGCTGGGCAGCCGGGTCTTCGACGGCGTCGCCCCGGCCGGTGCGGCGCCGTCGGTGCCTGAGCACGGCGCGGGCTCGGCCACCGTCGAGCTCAGCGCCGACGCGGGTGCGCACCCTGCGGGTGCGGCCGTACGTGCCCAGTTGCAGCGCTACTTCGATGCCATCAACGCCCGCGACTACGCGTCGTGGACCACCACGGTGATGCCCCAGCGGGTCGAGCAGCAGCCCGAGCCGCAGTGGCGGGCGGGCCTGGAGACCACCACCGACGGCACGATCCGCATCGACCGCATCGCCGACCTGGACGGTGGCCGGGTGCTGGTGCTGGTCCGGTTCGTGAGCACGCAGGACCCGGCCGACGCGCCCGCCGACCTGCAGGCCCCGCGGATCTGCTGGCGCGGCGCGCTGCCGATGAGCGGCGACCCTCCCCGGCTGGAGACCGGTCGCGCGGGCAGCCTGCTCAGCGAGGCCTGCTGACGCGTTCCGGTCCAGTGCGCCGTGGCCGGGCCGGGCGACGCCGCGCGTCGCGCAGCGACAGGCAGGCTCCGGCTCCGCCGCCGATCGCGTAGGCCGACCGGCCCACGCCGTGGCCGTCGGGACAGTGGCACCGGGGCGAAGCTGCGGTACGTCGCGATGCCCGCGGCCACGAGACGGGCGAGCCCGGGGAGATCGCCCGCCCGAGCGGTCCGTAGCACCGGCCCACCCACCGGGGCGGATTCCCGGTCCCGCGCCGGGCGCGCTACAGCGGGATGTTGCCGTGCGCTCCGCGGCCGGCCGGGGCGGCGGCCAGCGCCTCGAGCAGCCGCAGCCGTGTCTCGGTGGGGTCGATGACGGCGTCGACGACGCCGATCGCCATCGCCCGGTTCACCCCGCCCGCGATGCGCTCGTGCTCCTCCGCGAGCCGAGTGTGCAGGGCGTCGCGCTCCTCCTCGGGAGCGGCGGCGAGCTTGCGCCGGTGCAGGATCCCCACCGCGGCCTTGGCCCCCATGACGGCCACCTCGGCGTCCGGCCACGCGAACACCGCCGTGGCGCCGAGCGAACGCGAGTTCATCGCGATGTACGCGCCGCCGAACGCCTTGCGGGTCACGAGCGTCACCCGCGGCACCACGGCCTCGGCGAACGCGTGCAGCAGCTTCGCACCGCGGCGCACCACACCGTCCCACTCCTGGCCGACGCCCGGCAGGTAACCCGGGACGTCCACCAGGACCAGCAACGGCACGCCGAACGCGTCGCAGAGCCGGACGAACCGCGAGGCCTTCTCCGCCGACGGGGAGTCGAGGCACCCGCCGAGCCGCAGCGGGTTGTTCGCGATCACGCCGATCGAGCGGCCCCCCAGGCGCCCGAAGCCGATCACGATGTTGGGCGCCCACTTGGCCTGCAGCTCGCTGAAGGCGTCCTGGTCGAGGATGCCGCGCACGAGCGGCCGGACGTCGTAGGCGCGCTGCTTGCGCTCGGGGAGCAGGGCCTTCAGGTCGACCGGGGCGGCGACCGCCCGGGTGTCGTAGATCCCCGGCCGGGCGAAGATGCCGGTGAGGGTCCGGGCGCGTCTCAGCGCGTCGTCCTCGGAGTCGGCGACCACGTGCACGACGCCGGAGCGCTTGCCGTGGGCTACGGGACCGCCCAGGGATTCCTGGTCGATCTGCTCGCCCGTCACGCTGCGCACGACGTCCGGGCCGGTGACGAACACCCGGCCCTCCGGCGCCATGATCACGATGTCGGTCAGTGCCGGCCCGTACGCCGCGCCGCCGGCGGCCGCGCCGAGCACCACCGACAGCTGCGGCACCCGCCCGGAGGCCCGGACCATCGCGGCGAACACCTGGCCGACCGCGTCGAGCGCCTCGACGCCCTCCGCCAGCCGCGCCCCACCGGAGTGCCAGAGCCCGATCACCGGCACGCGCAGGCGTACCGCGGTGTCGATCGCCTCGACGATGTGCCGGCAACCCTCCGAGCCCATCGCCCCGCCCATGACCGTCGCGTCGGTGCAGAACGCGATCACCTTGGCGCCGTCGATGCGGCCGTGCGCGGCGAGCACCCCGGAGGAATCCGGTGCCCGCATCGGGCTGAGCGTGTCCTCGTCGAACAGTGCCCCCAGCCGGGCGAGCGGGTCACGCGGGTCACGCGGTCGCTGCTCCGTGACGGCTGGATCGACGCTGGGGTGGGTGGCCAGGGCGGTCATCCGAACTCCTCGTGGATGGGAGGTGCTCTGCGGTTCGGAACGTGCTCAGCTGCGGGTCAGCACTGCGCCGTGCAGGTGGATGCGTCAGACCTTCGTGAACGCCACGGCGACGTTGTGACCGCCGAAGCCGAACGAGTCGCTCACCGCCGCGGTCAGCTCCATCTTGCGGGGCTCCCCGGCGACCACGTCCAGCTCGACGCCGGGGTCGAGCTCCTCGAGGTTCAGCGTGGCCGGGATGACGCCGTCGCGGATCGACAGCAGCGTGATGATGGACTCGACCGACCCGGCCGCACCGACGAGGTGACCCAGCGCCGACTTCGGCGCCGTGAGCACCGGGTGGTCGCCGAGCGCCTTGCGGACCGCACGCGTCTCGCCCACGTCTCCCGCCACCGTGGAGGTGGCGTGGCAGTTCACGTGCCCGATGTCGGCCGGTTCGAGGCCAGCGTTGCGGACCGCGGCCGCGATGGCCCGGGACTGCCCGATTCCCTCCGGCTCCGGGCCGGTGATGTGGTAGGCGTCGGCGGTGATCCCGGCGCCGGCCAGCCGGCCGTGCACCGTGGCGCCGCGGGCGGCGGCGAACTCGGCGCGCTCCAGGACCATGATCCCGGCGCCCTCACCGAGCACGAAGCCGTCGCGGTTGACGTCGAAGGGCCGGGAGGCCCGCTGCGGGTCGTCGTTGCGCTGGCTCAGCGTCCGGGCCTGCACGAAGCCGGCCACCGTGATGCCGGTGATGCACGCCTCGGCGCCCCCGGCCACCACCACGTCGACCTCGCCGGCGCGCAGCAGCCGCAGGGCCCAGGCCAGGGCCTCGGCCCCGGACGCGCACGCCGACACCGGGGCGTGCACCCCACCCTGGGCGCCGAGCTCGAGGCCGACGTAGGCCGCCGGGCCGTTGGGCATGAGCATCGGCACGGTCAGCGGCGAGACCTTGCGCAGACCGTCGTTCTCCAGCAGGTCGTCCTGGTTGAGCAGGGTGACCGCGCCGCCGATGCCGGTTCCGATGACGACGGCGAGCCGCTCGGGCTCGACCTGCATGTCCTCGCCGCTGCCCAGCCCGGCGTGCGCCCAGGCCTCCTTGGCCGCGATCAGCGCGACCTGCTCGCAGCGGTCCATCCGGCGGGCCTGCACCCGCGGCAGCACCTCGGACGGGTCGACGGCCAGCGGCGCGGCGATCTGCACCGGGAGCTGGTGGCGCTCGACCCATTCGGCGTCGATGCGCCGCACCCCGGAACGGCCTTCGAGGAGCGCGTCCCAGGTCGACGCGACGTCCCCGCCGAGCGGGGTCGTCGCGCCGAGCCCGGTGACGACGACGTCAGTGCTCACGACGCCACCCTGACGAGCAGGTGTCGTGCCGCCATCACTGGTTCTTCGCGATGTAGTCCACCGCGTCGCCCACCGTCTTGAGCTCGGCGAGCTGGTCGTCGGGGATCTTCACACCGAACTTGTCCTCCGCCTGCACGGCGATCTCGACCATCGACAGCGAGTCGATGTCGAGGTCGTCGACGAACGACTTCTCGGCGGTCACGTCGGCGGTGTCGATGCCGGCGACCTCCTCGACGATCTCGGCGAGGCCGGCGAGGATCTCGGTGTTGTCAGCCACGGTGCTTCTCCTTCTGGTGGAAATCCTGGGGTCCGGTGACAGTCGTCGGCTCAGGGGCAGACGACGACCTGTCCCGCGTAGGACAGGCCTGCCCCGAAGCCTACGAGCAGGACGGTCTCGCCCTTACGCACCCGGCCCTCTGCGCGCATGTGATCCAGTGCGAGCGGGATGGAGGCCGAGGACGTGTTGCCCGAGTACACGATGTCGTCGGCCACCCGCATGTCCTCGCGCGCGCCCTTGGCGCGCAGCCGCTTGGCCACCGCCTCGACGATGCGCAGGTTGGCCTGGTGCGGCACGAGCACGTCGATGTCGGCGGGGGTGAGGCCGGCCTGCTCGATCGCGCGCAGCGCCACCGGGGCGATCTTCGTGGTGGCCCACCGGAAGACGGCCTGGCCCTCCTGGTGCAGGGCGTTGTTCTCCGGCAGCACGCGGATGGCGTCGCTCATGTCGCCCGCGCTGCCCCAGGCGACGGGCCCGATGCCGACCTGCTCGGTGTTCGATGCCGCGCCGACCACCGCGGCGCCGGCGCCGTCGGCGAAGATGATGCAGGTCGAGCGGTCGTCCCAGTCGAGCCAGTCGGACAGCTTCTCGGCGCCGATGACCAGCACGTTCTGCGCCGAGCCCGCGCGCACGAGGTCCGACGCGGTGCCGAGGGCGTAGCAGAAGCCCGCGCACGCGGCGTTGAGGTCGAACGCGCCCGGGGCGGTGGCGCCGATCCGGGCGGCGGTCTGGGCGGCGGCGTTGGGGATCGGGTTCGGCATCGTGCAGGTCGCGACGATCACCGTGTCCACGTCGGACGCGGTGAGCCCGGAGTCCTTGATGGCACGGGCGCCGGCCTCCGACGCCATGTCGACGAGGCTCAGATCGGCGGGGGCGATGCGACGTTCGGCGATCCCGACGCGCTCGCGGATCCACTGGTCGCTGGTCTCGACCCGCTCCGCCAGGTCGTCGTTGGTCACCACGTTCTCGGGCTGGAAGCTGCCGAGGCCCAGGATGCGGGCGCCGGGGGCGCCCGGGGCGAGCCGGAACGCCGGGCTCATGACCGGCCCCCGGTGTGCTCGGCGATGAGCTCGACGGCGGCGTCGAGGTCGTCGGGGGTCTTGAGGGCGAGCGTCGCGGTGCCCTTGAGCTCGCGCTTCACCAGCCCCACCAGCGTTCCCGCCGGCGGCAGTTCGATGACCGCGGTCACCCCCAGCTCGCGCAACGTGGCCATGCACTCGTCCCAACGGACCGGACGGGTCACCTGGGCGACCAGCCGGCTCAGCGCGTCGGTTCCCGTCGTGACGACCGTGCCGTCCGCGTTCGACAGCAGGGGCCGGTGCGGATCGGCCGGGTCGATCGATTCCGCGTGTGCGCGCAGGGCCTCCTCGGCCGGGGCCATGAATCGGGTGTGGAACGCCCCGGCCACGGGCAGCCCGATCACGCGGGCCCGCTCCGGCGGGTCCTCGGCCAGCGCGGCCAGCGCCCCGGTCGGCCCGGCGGCGACGATCTGGCCGGCGCCGTTGCGGTTGGCCGGGTCGAGCCCGAGTTCGTCCAGCCGCGCGACGACCTCGTCGGCCTTGCCGCCGAGCACCGCGCTCATCCCGGTGGACTCCAGCGCACACGCGGCGGCCATCTCCCGGCCGCGGACGGCGGCCAGGGCGACCGCGGCGTCGGGGGAGAGGACCCCGGCGACGGCGGCCGCGGCGAGCTCACCCACGGAGTGACCTGCGGTGGGGGCTCCCGCCGGCAGATCGATCTTGGCGGCGAGCCGCTGGGCCGCCAGCAGCGCGGTCGCGACGACCAGCGGCTGGGTCACGGCCGTGTCCTTGATCTCGTCCGCGTCGGCGGTGGTGCCGAGCCGGCGCAGGTCCATCCCCGTGGCCTCGGCCCACGCGTCGAGCGTGCGCTCAGCGGCGGGATCGTCCAACCAGGGGGAGAGCATGCCGGGGGTCTGGGAACCCTGACCGGGCGCGAGGAACGCGATCACGTCCGCGAGCAAACACCGGTCCGGCCCGTGGGCGGCATACCGCCACGTACCAACTCGACCGCGCGGCTTTGGAGGTTTCCTCCAATTCCTGAGCTCTGGGCTGAGCTTCAGCCGGGTCACACGCAGGTGCCTTTGTAGGGTCGAACAGGTGACGGTGGGGCTGAGTCGCGGCTTCGTCGCAGCTCAGAGCGTTGTCGGTTGCTCGCCGGACCGGGCCGCGGCCTGGAGCCGGCCGGCGACGAGCGCCGTCCGGAGCACCAGCGCGTCGCGCGGATCGGTGGGTGTGCGGCCCGTGAGATCACTCACGCGCCGCAGCCGGTAACGCACGGTGTTGGGGTGCACGAACAACGCCCGGGCGCACGACTCCAGGGCACTGCCGCCCTCCAGATAGGCGGCCAGCGTGCGCAGCAGCTCGCCACCGGCGTCCTCGAGCGGGACGACGACGGACTCCACGAGCTGACGGTGCGCCTCCGGGTCGCCCGACATCGCACGCTCCGGCAGCAGATCCTCGGCGTCGACCGGACGGGGCGCCTCCGGCCAGCCCGGAGCGGCCCGCAGCGCGGCGAGCGCGTCCCGGGCGCTGGCGTGCGCCCCGGCCAGGTTCGCGGTCACCGGCCCCATCACCACGGGCCCGGGCCCGAAGTCCTCCGCCAGCCGTCCGATGGGCTGCGGCGCGGAGTGCGGAGCGGCCTCGGGCCGGCCCGGCGGCCGCTCCCCGCCCGGACGCGGCTCGGACAGCAGCACCACCAGCCGGCTGCCCTGCACGCCGACCAGCACCGATCGCCCGATCCGGGCGGCGTGGCGGCGCAGCTCCCCGAGGCGTTCCGGCGGGTTGTCGACCGGTGCACTGCCGACCAGGACCCGGACGGCCGCCGCCGGGTCCCAGCCCAGCGCCGCGGCCCGGGAGACCAGTGCGTCGTCGGCATCGCCGCGCACCACCCCGTCGACGACGAGGGCCTCCAGGCGGGCGTCCCAGGCCCCCCTGGACTCGGCCGCGCTCGCGTAGACCGTGGCGGCGGCGAAGGCGATCTCGCGGCCGAAGCGCAGCACCGCCTCGGCGAGCACCCGGTACTCCGCCTCGTCGGCGGCGAGCGGGGGCAGCCGCTGCTCGAAGACCTCGGTGGCGATGCGCACCAGGTCGACGGTCTGGCGCAGGCTGAGCCGCCGGGCCAGGTCACGCGGGGCGATGCGGAACGCCTCGGCGGTGAGGCGGATCGTCTCCGACGGCTCGCCCAGCCAGGCGACGAAGTTGCTCACCCCGGTCTGGGTCACGAGCAGGACGCCGGCGCGCTGGTCCGCCGGCAGCCGCTCGAACCACGGCTGGCGCTCCTCCATCGCCGCGAGGCACGCGCTGGCCAGGCCGCCTGCGGCGAGTTCGAGGCGGCGCAGGGTCGCGGTCGACACGCCGGTCGGCACGGGCCGGACCGGGGTTGCGCCGACCTCTGCGTGACTCACGTCCGGCAGCATGGCACGCGGGTAGGGCCCGGGGGGAACAACGGGCCGGACCAGGTTGTTGCGGGTGCAACGACCGCGGTTCACGTACGGGAGGTCATCCGATGACGCAGCAACGTTCGACCACGTTGGTCCCCTCGACGGACATCCGGCGGGCCGGCGACCGGGCGCACACCGGGATCGGCTGGCTGGACTCGCGGCACAGCTTCTCCTTCGGCCACCATTACGACCCGGCGAACACCCACTTCGGGCTGCTGCTCGTCAGCAACGACGACGTGGTCCGCGCCGGCACCGGATTCGAGACCCATCCGCACCGCGACATGGAGATCGTCACCTGGGTGCTCGAAGGATCGCTCGTGCACCAGGATTCGACCGGCCGTTCCGGACTGATCTACCCGGGCCTGGCCCAGCGGATGAGTGCCGGCTCGGGGATCCTGCACTCGGAGAAGAACGACTCCTGGCGCCTCGACGGCGCCGCGCCCCGGCACGACGACGACGTGCACTTCGTGCAGATGTGGGTGGTGCCCGACACCGAGGGGATCACCCCGGGTTACGAGCAACTCGACATCTCCGGCCCGCTGGACTCCGGAGATCTCGTCGTCGTCGCCTCGGGCATGCCGAGGCACGCCGATGACCGGGCCATCTCGATCCGGCAGCAGCACGCGGCCCTGTACGCCGCGAGGCTGCGCCCGGCCGGGGCCACGGCACTGCCGAACGCGCCGCTCGTGCACCTGTTCGTGGCCCGCGGCTCGGTCGACCTCGAGGGGGCAGGTTCCCTGCACACCGGGGACGCCGCACGCGTGACCGTGAGCGATGGACAGCGGATCACCGCGGGAGCCGATGGCGCCGAGGTGCTCGTCTGGGAGATGCACTCCACGATCGCATGACCCCGGAGCTCACGGGCCGAGGTACAGAAGGGCTCGGCCCCGTAACGCCACCGGGGCGAGGGGCACAGTAATCCCATGATCACCCGAGCGGCTACCGGTGGGCGGCCGCCCGGGCGACCGGGTGACTCGTCGCCGCCCGACCTCGCGCCGCCGGGCGGCCGGGTGGGCGACGGAGAGCGGGTGCGCGCCGTGTACGCGCCCGCTCAGCCGAGGGGCGTGACCTTGGTGGCCTGCGGGCCCTTCTGGCCCTGCTCGATGTCGAACGAAACGCGCTGACCCTCATCGAGGCTCTTGTAACCGTTGGTCTGGATCGCGGAGTAGTGGACGAACACATCCGCTCCGCCACCGTCGGGAGCGAGGAAGCCGTAGCCCTTCTCGCTGTTGAACCACTTGACGGTGCCCTCTGCCATTCTTGCTCTCCTCGTACCTGGTGCCGGGGCACTCGCCCCCGGCATCGCGCCGCCTGGTCGCTACGGTCCGCGTCCAAGTCGGGACGCCTTTCCGCGATCACGCGAGGTCGGCGTCGGGCGGAGCGTACCGTGTGTTTCCGCTTCTGCCGAGAGTCATCAACCTGTGGATTTATGTCGGGTCTGTACCGCTCTCACGGTGTGTCATTGCACGTTGACGCGTCGGCACGACGACCACGCGCGACCGTCCCGGGACCGAACGGTCTCCGGGACGGTCGCGGACGGTGACCTCAGGCGTCGCCGGAATCGCTCGTCTGCGGGCCGGCGGCCTGCGGGTCGTCGATGCGGTACTTCGCCGCGGCCTCCGCGACGACGGCTCGGTCCACCTCGCCGCGCGCGGCGAGCGTGCCCAGCGCCGCGACGGTGATCGACTCGGCGTCCACGGCGAAGTGCCGGCGGACGGCCGGGCGGGTGTCGGACAGCCCGAACCCGTCGGTGCCGAGTGTGCTGAACGGCGCCGGCACCCATTGCCGGACCAGGTCGGGCACCGCCCGCATCCAGTCCGACACCGCGACGACAGGAGCGTCCGCGTTGTCGCCCCCGCCCAGCTTCTGCTGGATGTAGGGCACCTTCGGCTCGGCCTCGGGGTGCACCAGGTTGTGGTGCTCGGCCTCGACGCCGTCGCGGCGCAGCTCGCCCCACGACGTCACCGACCACACCTCGGCACCGACGCCCCACTGCTCGGCGAGCATGTCGCGCGCCCGGAGCGCCCACGGCAGGGCGACGCCGGAGGCGAGCAGCCGGACCTGCGGGCCCTGCTCGCGATTCGTGCCCACGTAGCGGTAGATGCCCTTCAGCAGGCCCTCGACGTCGAGGTTCTCCGGCTCGGCGGGCTGCACGTACGGCTCGTTGTAGACCGTCAGGTAGTACATGACGTTCTCGCCGGCTCCGTCCGGGCCCGACTCGCCGTACATCCGGCGCAGGCCGTCGCGCACGATGTGCGCCACCTCGAAGGAGAACGCCGGGTCGTAGGCGACCACCGCCGGGTTGGTGCTGGCCAGCACCAGCGAGTGCCCGTCGTTGTGCTGCAGGCCCTCACCGGTCAGCGTGGTCCGCCCCGCGGTGGCCCCGACCAGGAAGCCGCGGGCCATCTGGTCGGCCGCTGCCCAGATCGAGTCACCGGTGCGCTGGAAGCCGAACATCGAGTAGAAGACGTAGACCGGGATCATCGGCTCGCCGTGCGTGGCGTAGGACGTGCCCGCCGCGGTGAACGAGCCCACCGAGCCGGCCTCGTTGATGCCCTCGTGCAGTAGCTGGCCCTGCTCGGACTCCTTGTAGGCCAGCATCAGCGACGCGTCCACGGACGTGTACTGCTGCCCGTGCGGGTTGTAGATCTTCTGGGTCGGGAACATCGAGTCCATCCCGAACGTGCGCGCCTCGTCCGGGATGATCGGCACGAACCGGCCGCCGATCTCCGGGTCCTTGACCAGCTCGCGCAGCAGCCGGACGAAGGCCATGGTGGTGGCCACCTCCTGCTTGCCCGAGCCGCGGCGGACCACGTCGTAGATCTTGTCCCCGGGCAGCACCAACGGCTTGGAGCGGACCCGGCGCTGCGGCACCGGGCCGCCGAGCGCGCGGCGGCGCTCGAGCATGTACTGGATCTCCGGGGCGTCCTCGCCGGGGTGGTAGTACGGCGGCAGGTACGGGTCACGCTCGAGTTCGGAGTCGGGGATCGGGATGCGCTGCTCGTCGCGGAACTGCTTGAGGTCGTCCAGCGAGAGCTTCTTCATCTGGTGCGTGGCGTTGCGACCGGCGAAGTGCGAGCCCAGGCCGTACCCCTTGATCGTCTTGGCCAGGATCACCGTCGGCTGGCCGTGGTGCTCCAGCGCGGCGGCGTAGGCGGCGTAGACCTTGCGGTAGTCGTGCCCGCCACGCTTGAGCCCCCAGATCTGGTCGTCCGAGAGCGGCTTGACCAGCTCCTTGGTCCGCGGGTCGCGGCCGAAGAAGTGCTCGCGGACGAAGGCGCCGTCGTTGGCCTTGTAGGTCTGGTAGTCGCCGTCGGGCGTGGTGTTCATGAGGTTGATCAGGGCGCCGTCACGGTCGGCGTGCAGCAGGGCGTCCCACTCCCGACCCCAGATCACCTTGATCACGTTCCAGCCGGCGCCCCGGAAGAACGACTCCAGCTCCTGGATGATCTTGCCGTTGCCGCGGACCGGGCCGTCGAGGCGCTGCAGGTTGCAGTTCACCACGAAGGTGAGGTTGTCCAGGCCCTCGGTCGCCGCGACGTGGATGAGCCCGCGGGACTCCGGCTCGTCCATCTCGCCGTCGCCGAGGAATGCCCACACGTGCTGGTCGCTGGTGTCGCTGAAGCCGCGCGCGCCCAGGTACCGGTTGAACCGGGCCTGCATGATCGCGTTCATCGGGCCGAGCCCCATCGAGACGGTGGGGAACTCCCAGAAGTCGGGCATCAGCCGCGGGTGCGGGTAGGAGGGCAGGCCGTGGCCGGGGCCGCCGTGGCTGAGCTCCTGGCGGAACCCGTCGAGGCGGTCCGAGGTCAGCCGGCCCTCGAGGTAGGCGCGGGCGTAGACGCCGGGGGAGGCGTGGCCCTGGATGTAGATCTGGTCTCCACCGCTCGGGTGATCTTTGCCCCGGAAGAAGTGGTTGAACCCGACCTCGTAGAGCGTCGCGGACGAGGCGTAGCTCGAGATGTGCCCGCCGACGCTGATGCCCGGCCGTTGTGCGCGGTGCACCGTCATCGCCGCGTTCCACCGGATCCAGCGGCGGTACGCGCGTTCGGCTTCCTCGTCGCCGGGGAACCACGGCTCGCGGTCGGTGGGGATGGTGTTCACATAGTCCGTGCTGGTCAGCGACGGGACGCCGACGTGGCGCTCACGGGCGCGCTGCAGCATGCGGAGCATCAGGTAGCGGGCGCGCTGCTGCCCGGCGGCGTCGAGGACCGCGTCGAAGGAGTCCAGCCACTCGGCCGTCTCCTCGGGATCGATGTCCGGGAGGTGGGCTGCGAGCCCGTCCCGGATGACGTGCACCCGGCGAGGGGTGTCGCTGTTGGTGGTCGGCCCGGTCAAGGGATCTCCCTGCGTGGCGTTGTTCGAGGTCGGTTCTGTTCTTGCGGGTGTGCCCCCTATCGTGCCCCTCTGCCGCGTGATCTCGAAACGGCGGTTGCGCGGGGCTGTGTCGGCGTGTTCGGATTCCGCATCCGAACTCGGTCAGCGCGCCTGGTCCGAGGGAACTCGAGAGCGAAAAGGGGTACACGCGTGGTCGCCGCGGAAGATGCCGGACGCACGTCCGACATCGCGGGCAAGCTCGGCATCGAGCCGGGCATGGTCGTCCAGGAACTCGGTTGGGACTCCGACGTCGACGAGGCGGTGCGTGACGCCGTCGAGGAACGTAGCGGGGACGAGCTGCTCGACGAGGATGCGGTCGACGTCATCGACGTCGTGCTGCTGTGGTTCCGGGAGGGCGACGGCGATCTCGTCGACGCCCTGGTCGATGCCCGCGGCTCGCTCGCCGACAGCGGTGTGGTCTGGGTGCTGACGCCCAAGACCGGCCGCCCGGGACACCTCGAGCCCAGCGAGATCGCCGAGGCTGCGCCGACCGCAGGGCTCGCGCAGACCTCCAACGTGAGCGTGAGCGAGGACTGGGCCGGCGCCCGGCTGGCAGCGCCGAAGACGGGCAAGTCCAAGCGCTGAGGGCCGCGCCGCCATCCGGCTGCCGAGGGTGCTCTCGGGGTGTCCTCGCCGCCCCGCCCGTGGTGAACACCCCGGACCTGTGGGGCGGCGGACCGCGGTGGCCTAGGCTCGTCGATGTTGCCGCCGCCCGTCCGGGTCCGGCGGAAGAGTAGGCATGCCGAGGAGAGATCTGACCATGGCGCCCGCGGTGGGAACCGAAGCTCCCGACTTCACGCTCAAGGACCAGAACAACCAGGAGGTCACGCTGTCGTCCTTCCGGGGCGAGCGTGCCGTCCTGGTCGTGTTCTACCCGTTCGCCTTCTCGGGCATCTGTACCGGCGAGCTGTGCGCGGTCCGGGACGACCTGTCCAGCTACCAGAACGACGACGTGCAGATCCTCGCCGTCTCGGTCGACCACCCCTTCACGCTGAAGGCGTGGTCCGAGGACCAGGGCTACGAGTTCCCGCTGCTCGCCGACTTCTGGCCGCACGGCTCCGTCGCCGAGAAGTACGGGGTCTTCAACTCCGAGAAGGGCTTCGCGCTGCGCGGCACCTTCCTGGTCGACAAGGACGGCATCGTGCGGTTCGCCGAGGTCAACGGCCCCGGCGAGGCGCGTGAGCAGGAGGGCTGGAAGAAGGCCGTGTCCGAGCTCGCGGCCTGATCATCCTACGCCCGGGCCTGTTCCGGCCCGGGCGCACGGGCGCGTAGCTCAGCGGGAGAGCACTCGGCTTACACCCGAGCGGTCGCAGGTTCGATCCCTGCCGCGCCCACCCTCTCCGACCAGGTCAGACGCCTGCGCGACCCGCTCAGCCCGGGCGTGTCGTGACATCAAACATGACATCAACGCTCTTAGCGTCGCTTCCATGGCGACCAAGAAGGCCGGTCGGACGCGGGCCCGCGGGAGCATCGACGAGCTGCCCAGCGGCGGTCTCCGCGTGCGCGTGTACGCGGGCTGGGACACCGTCACGGGGCGCCGCCACTACCTGACGGAGATCATCAAGCCCGGCCCTCGAGCCCGCGCCCAGGCCGAGGCGGCGCGCACCCGGATGCTCAACGAGGTCGACGAGCGCCGGAGCCCGCGGACCTCGGCCACGGTCGACCAGCTCCTCGACCGCTACCTCGAGATGATCGACGTCAGCGCCAGCACGCACCTCATGTACACGCGGTACCTCGAGAACCACGTTCGCCCGTTCATCGGCGGCGTGAAGGCCGGCGCCGTCGGTCCCGACGTCCTCGACTCCCTGTACGCCGAGCTCCGCCGCTGCCGGATCCACTGCCGGCCGAAGAGTCGGCAGGTCGACCATCGCACCCCGCAGGCGCACGAGTGCGACGAGCGGTGTGGGCCGCACGTGTGCAAGCCGCTGTCGAACACGACGATCAGACATGTCCACCACATCCTGAACGCCGCCTTCAAGAAGGCCGTCCGCTGGCGCTGGATCGCGACCAGTCCGGTGACGCAGGCCGAAGCGCCGCCGCCGAAGCCGCCGGATCCGCGGCCGCCGACGCCGGCGGAGGCGGCGAAGCTGATCGAGGAGGCGTCGTTGGATCCGGACTGGGGCGCGCTGGTCTGGTTCACCATGACGACGGGTGCGCGGCGAGGCGAGGTCTGCGCGCTGCGGTGGCGCAACGTGGACCTCGAGCAGAGCCTGGTCGAGATCCGCCGGGCTCTCGCCACTGACGGCCGCAGCAACCTGGTGGAGAAGGATACGAAGACCCACCAGCAGCGCCGCGTCACGATCGACGCCGAGACACAAGCGGTCCTGACCGAGCATCGGGCCCGTGCAGAGGAGGCGGCGGCGCAGGTCGGCAAGCTGCTCACTGGGCAGGCGTTCGTGTTCTCGCAGGCGCCGGACAGCAGCGAGCCGTTGGTGCCGTCGTCGGTGGGGCAGCGCTACACACGGATGGCCAAGCGGCTCGGGATCGAGACGCACTTCCACGCGCTGCGGCACTACTCGGCGACCGAACTGATCGCCGCAGGCATGGACGTCCGGACCGTCGCCGGCCGGCTCGGGCACTGTGGCGGTGGCATCACCACGCTTCGGGTCTACAGCGCCTGGCTGGCCGAGGCCGACCAGCGCGCGGCGGCGGGCATCGCCGCCCGTCTGCCGGACCGGCCCCGACCGGCTGCGTCGGCGAGCGAGCGGGCGAAGACGGCGCCGCGGCTTCCGTTCGAGAAGGTTGCCTCCTCGATCCGCCTGCAGATCCTGACCGGTGAGCTCGTACCCGGTGATCAGCTGCTTGCCGTGAACGCGCTGGCGAAGCAGCACGGGGTGGGCGTCGGCACCGTGTACAGAGCGCTGCAGCTCCTCGAGGAGTGGGGCCTGGTCCTGCTGAAGAGCGGAGGCCGCCCGATCGTCCTCGAGACCGCGGAGATCGACGACCAGCCAGAGACCTCCGTCGAGAAGCCGTCATCGGAGACGGAAGGCGTGCCCGCCCCTCCTGCTTCGTCGTTGGCGAGCGCCGTGCGGCTTCTTGACTTCGTCGTCAGGCGCCGCGGCTACGTAATAGCCGACTTCTCCGCCGAGGCCGACCCGAACAACGCCTCGCAATTGCGCCAGCTTCTGATCGACGCCGTTCGCCGCGACGGCCGTGACCCGAGCGACCTCGGCGACTTCACCATGGAGGTCGCCGACCCCGAGCTGAAGGAGCGCCTCCGCACCTTTGTTGCGCCGAGCACGGCTTCCTGAGGCTCGCTCGACCTTGTGCGGCCGAAGAGTGACATGCCGCGGCTGGCGACGACAGGTGCAACGCGGCGCCGTACGATCTCGAACATGCGTTCGAGTATGAGGCGGTGCCCATGCGCAGGATGGCCAAGCCCGTCTACGTCGACCTGTGGTGCGTCTACGGCCCCCAGGAGCGACGGAACATCGACCTCAGCAAGCCCGGGGTGCTCGACGTCGCCGGCGTCGTGAACGGCGAGCTCCACTCGTGGTTCCGCGGGCTCGACGCGCGCTGGTACGGGCTTGTCTCGTTCCCCATCATGTGGGCGTCGCGGAACCCCTCGTCGGGCCTGACTCTCGTGGACCAGCTCGTCCCGGCCGAGGCGTTGAAGCTCCGCCGCTACAACGGCCAGACGTACCGGAGCTAAGCGATGAGCCCCAAAGAGGTGAGTCAGCCGACGGCATCCGCCGCTGTACGGAGAAAGTTGATCCTGACGTGAGCGACGCGGAGCAGGCTGAGGAGATCCCGACGGTCCGGACCCGCCTCGAGGCGATGCTGTCGGAAGAGCGAATCGCCGCGCACCTCGAGCGAAAGGTGATCAAGCTCGACGGGATGGTCGTCGAGGACCTCGACACACCGGCCCCGCCGGGAACAAGGATTGTCTTCGGCGGATCCTAACTCCGTCTGCTTCCGCCGCGGGCTGGGCTGCGGGCGGGTGCTCCCACGACGCGGGAGGCGGTCTCCTGGTGCTGTCCGACCCTCGCCAGATCAGCACCAGGAGTGCGCGCGCTGCGCGTCGGGGCCGGCGAGGCGTGTTGCCGGATGCTTCGCTGAGCGGCTACTCGTCCCCGGGGAGCTTGATGCATTGCACAGCGAGGATGAGCGCGATGAGGTCGGCGGCGCTGCCCAGCAGGGCTGGCGCGTTGGCGGCGAGTAGGGGGCCGACGAGCAGCGTGCTGATCAGCAGCAGCCGCCGAGCCTCGGCGTTGGTGTCGCGCTGCGCCTGCGCTGCGGTCTCAGCGGCGCCCGGCGCCATCGGTGGCCGCAGCATATCGGCAAGCTCGTTGTCCTCGATGACGAGCTCGTCCTCGTCCAGCTCCCCGAGCCGCTCGACGACCTGGCGGATGTCGGGGTGCTGCACGATGTCCGCGAGCGACTCCTCGAGCTCCTCGAGACGGCTGAGTTCTTCGTCTGTGAGCGGGTTGCCCACGTCGGGGATCTCGACGCGCGACAGAGCCTCGACGAAGGCCGTGGTGAGGGACGGCCTCGGAAAGGCGAGCGGCTCGATCGCGACCTTCAGTGCCGGCGAGGGCGCCTGCAGGGCCGCTAGGGAGTTCGCGAAGGCGGTGAGCCCGGCGGGCCTGGCCGCCAGCTCGAGCCCTTTCGCCAGGTCCGTGATCGGCCGCCGGACTGGCGCAACGCGCCGTGACTGGACGGCGCACTAACCGGTGTGCCGCTCGTTGGTCGCCGAACGGACAAATGGCGCGGCGTCAGGAGCGATGCCGCTCGAGCAGCGCGTCGAAGAACTCGTTGAGCATGCCGGCGCTAGCAACCTTGTCGATTAGCTCGTACCCGCCGATGCGGTAGACCTCGTAGCCAGCGAGCCGGAGCCGACGATCCTCTTGGACCATGCGCGCGTACTGGGCGGGATCCGCCCGGCCGGCGCCGTCCGCGTAGTGCTGCACGCCGTCGAGCTCGATGACCACCCGGACGTTCCTAGGGAACAGGAGTAGGAAGTCCATCCGCTGCCGCACGAGCGCACCGGGGCGCTCGCCGAGCTGGCGGCGGGTGTAGGGGTCGTAGTGCAGGTAGACCTGCGGGATCAGGGCGGGAACTTCGAAGCCGACTCTTCCGTAGCGCTCGCAGTAGGTCCGGAAGATTAGCTTCTCGGCGTCGTTGTCGAGCGACCGCAGAAGTCGGTCGTATAGGTCGCGACCCCGGGCGCGCTCGTCGCCGGCGGGCGACGCCGTCTCGGTCCACCAGTCGACCAGGTCGCGCCATGTCAAGCCGTTCCCACCAAGGGGGCGGCCGTAGACGAGGCAGTACTCGCGGTTCTCGACGACCTCGATGACGTTGTTGATCGCGTCTCTCAGCACGATCCGCGGCTTCGGGCCGTCTGCGGCGAAGATCAGGTTCTTGAGGTCGCCGTCGACGCCGTTCGTGCCGAACCGGCTAACGACCGCCGCAAGGTCGGTGTCGCCGTACTCCTCGACGACCTTGCGCGCGACATCGATCATCTCGGGGATCGACTTCGACATGAGGCGCTGCCTCACGTATCGACGCTTGCTCGCCATCGGGCTGTCGTTGTCGTCCTGGGGCGGATCGAGGCCGAGAAGGTTGACACAGACTGCGGCCAGGTCGTTGGCGCTCTCTCGCGCCCACAGTACCTCCGCGATGGCGTCGCGAAGATCAGCACGGCTCGCTGCGAGCCCCGTCGACCGGGGACTCTCCGGCTGGCGCTCGAGCATCAGGGGAACCTATCGACCGACCTTCACAGGCCCGGGTGGCCCGTCGTGCATCCACTTGTGGAGCACCTCAAGCATGCGAGCCCTCGACCAGCCGCCGCGCGAGCGCCGCCGCGCCGAGCTTCTCCAGCCGCCGGGAGCACCTCGACCAGGCGCGAGCCGACGTGCTGGTTCCCCACCGCTAAACCGAACCGAAGATCGCGCGCCAGCCGTCACGACCACGCCAGCGGGCGTGACCTGACCCCGGTATGGCTGCAGCTTCGCGCTGCAGTCGACCGACCTCTGGCCGGACTGTGACATCGGTGGTGGGCCGCTTACTCCGCCCGGTCTCACAGGCAAGGGTGCTGCGCATCGGCTTCGCCGACGACCTGGCGGTCGCCCGTGCCCGCGAGCCTCGCCGGGCGGAGTTGGGCGCGGAGGGCAAGGGCGGGCGCTCCGCACCGCGCCCCGCAGCCAGCCCACCACAACGACAAGAACCGACCTGCTGCTCGGGCTGGTTGCCGAACTCGTCGGGAGGCGGCCATGTCCCAGATCCTCGATTGCCAGGAGATGCCTAGCGAGAACACTCTTCGGCGGGTGCTCGGGCGGCGCCCGGTCCGCATGGTGGTGTTCGACGGCGAGGACTTCCTCGACCCGTGCCCCACCTGCGGGCACCGCGCCCCGGTCGCCGCTCCGGCCGAGCTTCCGCCGGGTGACCCGGTCACCGACGTCCCGCTCGACCGTGCTGCGATCGGGCAGGCGCAGCGGACCGTGGTGATGTTAGTGGAGGTGCTTGACCAGCGCCGCCCGGCCATCCAGCTCACCGATCTGGTGGCCCCGCGGGTGCTGCGCTATCTGCGGGCGGTGCCGGTCGAGGCCAGCGGGCTGCGGGGTGGGGCCCGGTTGCTGAGCTTCCACCCCTCGCAGCCGCACGAGGGCGCGGTGGAGGTCGCTGGGTCGATTCGGCTCCGGGGACGGCGCCGGGCGCTCGCCGCGTCCTTCACACTCGTCGACCTGGACCGGTTGCTTTGCTCGACCATCCGCATCCTCTAGGCCATCAGCGGCCGGGCGAGAACTCCTCGCCCGGCCGGACAGGCGCGAATCAGGGTGAGGTTGGAGGGCTGTCGACGGTGGTGAACTTCCCTTCCTAGGGGCCGACCCTGACTCCAAGTTGCTCAGCGTGTCATTGAGCCGTCGTTCACCCGAAGACGGGAAAGCGGTGCAGTGCGTGCGCTACTTGAACCTGCCGGACCTTTTTCGAACTACACGAGCGTAAGCACCTGATCGGCGGTAGTCGAGCGGCTGCACGTGCATTACTTGTCTTAGGTGACGATGCGCGAGGGGGCTGAGTGTACGACTATCTGTCGTTACTGCCATCAACGTTCCAGTGGTTGGCGAACTCGCTCCAGCGAGTCTCGAGCATTCCGTGGCCGCTATGGCTTGGCCTACTGTTTCCCATCTACGTAGCGGTGCTGACGCTCCTGCTCTGGATCCTTCGGGGGAACGTATGGCCTGTTAGGTGCGCTTATCCGAAGACCAGTAAGCGAAGGCCATGCGACAACTGGGTCGCCGGTGAATGGCGTCGATGCCGGTATCATAATGAACAGAAAACCTACAAGTTCGGCCATACCGTGGACACCCGCATTCGGCGCTGGCAGCAAGTGAACAAGAAGGGAGAGCTGGTTGATCTTCCGGCCATCGGCGTCGGTGTAGTCAGGACCCGTCCTGCTGGAAGGACTCTGCTCTACGAGAACGGGTATGCGCGACGCCCTTCCGACGTGCTCAAGATCGCGCCTGACTTCGTTCGAGCCGCAGTCATGCGTCTCCGGTCTGCCCGATTGCATGCGCCGGTAAGAGAGCGGGAGATCGGCGAGATCGTCGAAATGCGAGACTCGTTAGCTCGGGGGCTTACTGACGTAGTCAGGGCAACCAGGTTCGCTCTTGCAACCTTCGCTTGGCGATCGTCGCCACCCTGGTCGCCATCATCCTGAATGACGCGGCGCAGGCCGTTCTGCAATGGATTGCTACGTTCTTCTTCGTGGTTGCCTGGGCTCCGGTATCGGTGGGAATATATCAGCGAGACGAGGGCTGGATTCGAGGTGCCGCCTGGAAGGCAATTAGATGGTGGCTGTTTATCTTTGCGCCCGTCGCTCTGGCGAATCTGATTTTTGCGGCAATCAATTGATGGTATCTCTATCTGCTCAATCAGGACGGGCGGTTCGGCTGTCCTGATTGTCGCTTCCCGTGCGTAGCTGACTGCGTACCTTCTCCGGATCCCACCGCGTATGCCCGCCCAGCGTGCGTAGCTCGGGCGTAATCGCGCCACTGGCGATGTAACGCTGGATCGTCCGCAGGCTGAGGCCCAGCTCCTCGGCGAGCTGCCCGCTCGTCACCAACCGTGCCACGACACGCAGAGTATGTAGCTGATCAGGTTGGCGGCACTGCTCGTCGTACTATGTCGTAGATTGACGTAGTTAGGGGAGGCGGTGTGGCGGACACGGTCTACTCAGTCCACGCGACGAGGCCGGATGACGTCGGGACGGTCGAGGTCATCTTCGGGTCCGAGGCCGAGGCGCGTGAGTATGCCCGGTCGCGGTCGCTCGACGACCGGGTGCTCTCGACGTCCGTGACCAGCTTCCGCGTCGGCAGGCTAGGGACGAGACAGTCGGTCGCGTGGTTCGTCGAAGGCGATGAGCAGCCTCGTTCGTTCACTCGCCGGCTGTATCCGACGGACTGACGCGCGCGTCGAGCAGCCGTAGGCTCGGATCGGCAGCGCCGCGGACGGGTTCCACGACGAGAGATTGAGGTGCGCGATCAGCGACGCGGGCATGACGAACCAGATCGATCAGGACGACTCGGGTGCCCTGTTGCACGCTGCGGCGCAGAAGGTCCAGCTCCAGGACGAACCTGCCGAGCTGATCCGCTACGGCTCCAACGCCGTCTTCCGGCTGCCGAACCGCGTGATCGCCCGCGTCTCCCGGCCTGGAGCCCAGGCAGGAAGTGTCGAGCGCCAGGTCGCCGTCGCGCGATGGCTCGAGGAGCTCGACTACCCCGCGACGCAGGTCGTTGACGTCGAGCAACCCGTCGTCGTGGGCGACCGTCTCGTGACGTTCTGGAAGTCGGTGTCCGACGACGAGGCCTACGCCGGCCTCGCTGACGTGGCTGCGCTAATCTGGCGGCTGCACGAGCTCGATCCGCCGGCCTCCATCGAACTACCGAGGCTGCGGCCCTTCGGTTCGCCCGAGGCTCCGCTGCCGTCCTTCCCCGGACTCGACGAGGACGACGCTGCCTTCCTGCAGGAGCGCTACCGCTGGGCGCGGGAGGCGTTTGAGGAGCTCCCGTTCGCCCTGCCGCGCGGTGTGATCCACGGGGACGCCAACGTCGGCAACGTCATCCTGGACCGCGACCGGCGGCCGGTGCTGATCGACCTGGACAGCTTCGCCGTCGGACCGCGCGAGTGGGACCTGATTCAGACGGCGCTCTTCTACAACCGGCTCGGTTGGCACACGCGCGAGGAGTACGAGGCCTTCGTCGAGGTCTACGGCTACGATCTGCTGCTTTGGGAGGGCTATGAGCAGCTCGCCGACATCCGCGAGATCGCGATGACGGCGTGGCTCAGCCGGCAGGCCGCAGAGTCCGAGAGGTCGGCCGCGGAGGCGGCCAAGCGCATCGTGGCGATCCGAACCGGAGCCAGCCGGCGGGACTGGTCGGCCTACTGATCCGTCTGCCCCCAGAGCCTGCGGCTACGGGCCTGCTCAGCGAACTCGGCGAGCACCCGGCTGCCGCGGAAGCGTGGAAGACGCTGTCGCAGCTCGCCGACGTAGCTCGCGCAACGGGTCGACTGCAACTCCTCGCCGAGGTCCAGCGCGCGGAGGGCGGTCTCGCAGCAGACTTCGACCTCGCCGGCGTCGAGTTGTGCCTGAGCGAGGACCATCGTCGCGAAGAAGTCGCTGCGCACGTACTCGCCCGTGGCACCGTCAACGGCGCGCGTCGCCCACCGGATGGCGTCCGACGGCCGGCCGAGATCACGGTGGCAGTGACCGAGCTCCGCGGCGAACTCGGTCTCGTCGAAATACTGGATCCACTCCGGACCGTCGCCCGTGGAGTGCCGCTCGAACTGCGCCGTGGCCTCGCTCAGCGCTGCGTCGCATCCGGTCGCGTCGCCGAGCCTGGCGAGTGCACGGGCCTCCATGACGCGGAAGTGCGCGCTCAGCACGGGGATGCCGAGCGAGGCCGTTCCGAGGTGCGCCGCTCGAGCGAGATTGGCCGCCTCGCGGAACCTGCCCAGGTAGGTCGCCTGGTGACTCATCGCGTCGAGAATGCTCGCGGCCAGGCTGCGATCGTCGGCGGCGTCCGCGAGGGCGAGTGCCTGGATGAAGTACCGCTGGGCTAGCCCGTGGTGCCCGACGTCGTAGGAGCTCCACGCGGCGAGCTGCGTGATCTCGGCACTGGCCGCGAACAGGTCCTGCCGCACGGAGGAGGAGGCAGTGGCGCGGAGTGTCCTCGGCAGGTCGTCGCGGAGATAGGAGATGAGGGCCCGTCGCGTGTGGCCGCCGCCGAAGCGGTTGTCGAGCATCGCGAAGGTGAGCCGCGTCTGTCGGATGCGCTCGACGTCGCTCGCGCCGACCGCGCTCGGCCCATCGTGCGTGACGGCTCGTGCCCCGACGAGCCATGACAGGGAGGCGTCGCTCCACGCCGCCGGGCTCACGGGCGAGGCGACGACCGACCCGGTCTGGTCGAGGTCCGCCTGCAGCAGGGCGGCAAGTGTCGACGCCGACTCGGCGACCTCGTCCGGGTAGGTCAGGCCGACGTCGGGGGAGAGGCTCGCGCCGACGAAGCCGACCTCGTCGGGGTGGACCTCGCGGCCGAGGCGTTCGCCGAGCGCCTGGAGGATGCAGGCCCTCGTCTCCTCGTCACGCGGGACCGTGCCGTTGATCCAGCGGCTGACGTACGTGTGCGTGTACTCGCGGGTCAGACCTCGTCGCGACGCCATCGCCGTGACCGCACGCGCGAAACGCTTGCGCCCCACTGCGCCGTCGCGATTGAGGAAGCCGGCCTCGCGCAGCAGAGCGCTGAGCTGCTCGTTCGCGGCCATGGACCTCCCTCTGCGCCCCGGGCGTCCGAGTGTGCCCCCTTCTGCGCCCTGCCGTGGGCCGTTCGCGAAAGTCAGAGTGGATCACGTGGATGAGGGACGGCAAGAGATGATCGGCGGGGGACCGTTGAGCCCGCCGGAGAAGGTTGCGCTGCGCGAGGAGCTCGCTCGGCTCGGAGTCGAGGTCCGGCAGTGGGCGGAGCTGCTCGCCGCGCGGATCGACGACCTGGGGCGGGCCGTCAGCGACGGATCGTCTTCTCGAGCTCGGTCACCCGAGCGTCGAGCCGGGCCATCGCCGAGTCGAGAGCCTCCCGGAGCTCGTCGATCCGCTGACTGATCTCGACGAATTCCGGTGAGGGGGTCGTCGGCTGCGGCTCGCCCGAGACGTAGACGCCCTTGCCCGGCTGGCCCTCGGCCAGGCCGTCCGTCTGCAGCTGCTTGATCGCGGCGCGTGCGACGGTCACGGAGACCTCGTAGGTCGCCATCAAAGTCGACGTGGAGGGCAGCAGGTCCCCGACGGCGTAGGTCCCGTCCAGGATCTTGCCGCGCAGGTCGTCCGCAATCTGCTGGTACTTGGGGCGCCTCGCCACCGACCCTCCTCGCCTCGTCCCCGGCATCTTGCCGGGCGGCGCTCCCACCTTCCACGACACGCCCATCCACAGGCGTGTCACCACACCTACTGCATCAAGTGCACCATGTGCATATAGTTGAGCTCGGTCGTCCTGGGGAGGACAAGTGAGGAAGCAGCAGCACAGCGAGAACTCGGTCGTGCCGGCCTTCTACAGCGTGGCTGCGACGGCGCGGATGCTCGGTGCGTCGGAGATGACGGTCTACCGCGCGATCCAGGCAGGGGAGTTCCCGGCCCTGCGCATTCGCGGCCGGATTGTCGTGCCGGCCAAGGCGCTCGAGGCGATGACCGAGGCCGCGGTCGCGGGACACCGGACGGTCGACGTTGCGGAGTGGACGCTCGCCGCCGCCGAGGAGGTGGCCGGTGGGCGCGGCTGAGCTCTTCTCCACCCTCTTCGTCCACGAGGTCGACCCGGACTGGCGGGTGTTCGCCACCTGCCGGGAGATCGACGCCGATCTCTTCTTCCCGGAGGACCGCCAGCCGGCGGGGCAGGTGAAGGCGGTCTGCCGGTCCTGCCCCGTCCAGCCCGAATGCCTCGCGACGGCGATCGCGACCGGGGAGGCGCACGGGATCTGGGGCGGAATGACCTACCGGGAGCGGCTTCGGCTCGTCCGCGTTCTGCGCGACGGCGGGTTCCAGATCCCGCGTTGGCGGCGCCGGAGGCGAGCGGCATGACCACAGACACACGACGAAAGGACCGTTGGGGTGGACGGCGTCGGGGTACTGATCTTCTTCGCATTGGCAGGAGCCTTCATCTGCGCGAAGGCTCGCGTGCCGTCGGGTGCCGTGGCCTTCACCGTCGTTGCGCTGGCTCTCTTCATCGCCACGCCCGTCGGCCAAGGTGTGCCCGACGCCGTCGCGGGCTTCTTCTCGACCGTCGACGACGCCGCGACACCGGTGCTCAACCAGGAGGGCTCCGGTGCATCCCGCTGATCGTGAGGGCGGTTCGCGGTGACCGCGCGAAGTGGGCTCTGCGCCCTGCTCCTGATCGTGGCGGCCGCCGCGGCCGTGCTCTCCTTCGCCGCGCTGCGCGATCTCGCGCTGGTGTGTGGCTTCGCGGCCTGGCCGGCCTGGTTGCTCCCGGTCGTGGTCGACGCCGGCGCGGCAGCAGGGTCGTTGGTGTGGCTCGGCGGCTGGGCCGCCGAGCCCGCCCGGCGCTTCGCCCGGGCCCTCGCGCTCGGGCTGCTGACGCTGTCGGTCGCCGCCAACGCGCTCGGCCACGGCCTGGAGGCGTACGGGCTGGCGCCGCCCTGGTGGGTGGTTGTCGTGGTGTCGGCGGTCGCGCCGGCCGTGCTGGGCGCGGTCGTGCACCTCGCGGTCCTGGTAGGGCGCCGACCCGTGGACCTGCCGGAGGTCGAGGAGTCGCACAACGACGTCGTCGACCTCGATGAGAACGGGTTGTCCCGGTGGTGGGAAACCGCGCAGCCGGTCTCGGAACCCACCCTGACGGACCGCGCCCAGGTCTTGATCGCCGGAGGTCTCGGGCGACGCCGGCTCGCCAAGGAGCTCGGTGTCACCGAGCACGAAGCACGCCAGTTGCTCGAGGCCTCCCGCCACACCGACAGCGGCGACCGCATCGAGGAGGACGCGTCGTGACCGTCTCATCAGTACTGCTGTTCGTGCTCCTCGCCGTTGGTGCGGTCGTCGCGTGGACGCGGCGCTCGCGGCCGGCCGCGGCCACGTTGGCGCTCGCCGCGCTTCTGATGGGCTGGGGGCTGGGGCGGCAGCTCCCGTGGTGGGTCCTCGCGGTCGCGGGCCCCGTGTTGCTCGCACTCTTCTGGCAACGGTGGAGCCGGACGGCAGCAAAGGTGACGCGCTGGGGCGCGCGGTCCCGGCGGAAGTCGGGTGTGGCCTCGTCACTGGACATTGCGCGGGTCGCGTCGGGCTCCGCGGTCCGGCGCAAGGCAGCGTCGGTGCGCCCCGTCCTGGCGGCGATGCCGAGGACCGAGCGCGGCCGGATCCGGACCGACGACGTCGGCGTGGCCCTGTGCCGGGTCGGGCTGCAGCGAGTGTGGTCGTCTATCGAGGACGTGACGCTGATCTTCGGCGGGCCGCGGACGGGCAAGACCGGCTGGCTGGCCGGACGGGTTCTCGACGCACCCGGCGCGGCCGTCGTCACGTCGACGCGCACCGACCTCCTCGAGCTGACCTCGCCGCTCCGGCGACGCCGAGGGCCGGTGTACGTGTTCAACGCCGTCGGGCTGGGCGGTCACCCGTCGACGATCACGTTCGACCCGCTCACAGGCTGCGCGGACCCGGTGACGGCGGCCGAGCGCGCAACGGACCTTCTTGCCGCCGGCTCGGCGGCCGGGGGCGACCGCGAGTTCTGGGACACGCAGGGACGTCGGGTGCTGGCGGCGCTGATGCACGCTGCCGCCCTGGGCGAGCTAAGCATGCGCGAGGTCCTCGGTTGGGTCGCGGATCCCGACGGCGCGCACCGGGAGGTGACGTCGTTGCTGCGGAAGTCGCCGGCTCCGGAGTACGTGCAGGACGCGACCCAGTTCGTCACGACCAACGACCGCACCCGGACGTCGATCACCTCGACGATCATGCCGGCGCTCGGGTGGTTGACCTCGCCCGCGGCGTCGAGCGCGGCGAGCGGCGCGTACCCGTTCGACGTCGCCGATCTCCTCGACACCCGTGCCACTGTGTATCTGCTCGGTGCCGAGGAGACCCAGGCGGCGCCGCTGGTCTGTGCGCTGACCGGCTTTATCGCGCGTGAGGCCCGGCGGCTCGCCGCGGTCCGGCCAGGCGGGCGGCTCGATCCGCCGCTCACGCTCGCCCTCGACGAGGCGGCTCTGATCTCGCCGGTGCCGCTGCAGTCGTGGACGGCGGACATGGGCGGACGCGGTGTCTCGATCATCGGGGCGTTCCAGTCGCGGGCCCAGGTCGTCGCAAGGTGGGGCGAAACCGGCGCGGCGATCATCCTGAACAACACCGCCGCGGTGATGGTGTTCGGCGGGACGCGCGACCGCGACGACCTGTCGTACTGGTCGACGCTGGCCGGCGAGCGCGACGAGCCGGTGATGACGACCGACGACCACGGCCGGCTCGCGTCCCGAACCGTCCGTCGGGTCCCGGTTCTCGCGCCGGCGCAGATCGCGAACCTGCCGGCCGGCCAGGTGGTGGTCTTCCGCCGCGGCATTCCGCCCGTCATCGGCCAGGTTCGAATGGCCTGGCGACGGCGCGACGTCCGCGCGTACGCCCGAGCCGAACGCCGACAGGAACTTACCGCCCACGTCCGCATGTGGACCGCGAACGCGACGGCCGCCGTGCTCGACGCCCTGGCCGTTCACTGGCCCGATCGGTTCGGGCCGTTGGCGCGGCGGGTGCACGACGCGAGCTCCGGTCGTCGTGACGCCCCGGTGGCCGAGATCGAGGCTCCGGACAACGTCGTGCCGCTGCCGGGGAGGCGGCCATGACCGACGAGCGCGACACCGTGGTGACCGCCCTCGCCCGCTCGCTGGAGCGGAGCCATCGGCGGCTGGGCGAGTTGGAGACGTTGGTTCGCCAGCTGGCTGCCGACGTCA
This sequence comes from Pseudonocardia bannensis, assembly GCF_012911875.1. Taxonomy (GTDB): domain Bacteria; phylum Actinomycetota; class Actinomycetes; order Mycobacteriales; family Pseudonocardiaceae; genus Pseudonocardia; species Pseudonocardia bannensis. The sequence goes on from NZ_JAAXKZ010000021.1 coordinate 51,489, forward strand.
CCAGCCTCTCCCGCTCGCGCCCGGCGCCGGGCGACGCCTTGACCGGAGCGGGAGACGACGGTCGCGAACCAGCGGGCGGCGGGTGGCTGCTCGCCGAGGACCGGGAGGCGGCCCTGACAGGGATGGCCGACCTTGTCGAGTGGGTCGAAGCCGTCTATTTGCGCTACCCCGACGCCGAGCTGCCCTCCTGCTGGCTCTGGCACCCCGCGGTCGTCGAGGAGCTGTGGTGGCTGCGCGGCGCCCACGCCGCGGCCTACGAGGACAGCGCCGGCTCCTGGCAGCGGATCGGGGACTGGCACGACCGCTTCCGCCCCGGGGTCGTCAAGCGGCTGCGCGCCGCCGTCGGCGGCTGCGAGCTCGTCCTCCACGCACCGGGAGGCGAGCAGGCCGGAGCGCCGTCGCTCGCCCCGCTCGCCGACGCTGCTGCCAACGTCGCCGACGCCTGGACGACCCGCCGCCTACTGCCCGAGCCGAGCGACCCCCAACTCGCCGCCGCCGAGCAGCACGACCGCGCACAGCACCGGAAGGCCAACCGATGACCCTGCGACAACAAGATCAATTGTTCAAGATCAAAAGCCCGTACACACCTAGGCATCACGATCCGATGGGACTGCGAGGGCGGTCGTGCTGAGCCTGGCGATCGGGCACGACGTCGGCTACCTGACCGGACCGGTCGCCGGTGGACGGGAGGGCTACTACACCGGTGCGGTCGCCACGGGCGAGCCTGCCGGCCTCTGGTTCGGCGCCGGCGCGGAACGGCTCGGGCTGGCCGGGCAGGTCGACGCCGAGCTGATGGAGGCCGTGTACACGCACCTGCTCGATCCCCGCGATCCGGCGACAGCGTCGCGGTCGACGTGGGGGCAGGCGGCGCCACTGGCCGCGCCTCACAAGAGGTTCCGCTCGCCCGAGCAGATCCACGCCGAGCTGGTGGCTGCCGAGCCGCAGGCGGGACCGGAGCGGCGGGCCGAGCTGCGCACGCAAGCCGAGGTGTCGTCGCGGCAGGCCGTGGCGTTCATCGACGCGACCTTCTCCGCGCCGAAGAGCGTGACGGTGCTCGGGGTGGCGTTCGAGCGGGCCGCCAACGACGCCCGGGCGGCGGGGGACGAGCGGGCGGCTGCGGCGTGGGCGGCGCATCAGCGGGCGGTGGAGGACGCGGTGCTCGTCGGTGCCCGGGCCGGGCTGGACTTCCTCCAGGACTCCGCTGGGTACGCCCGCGCTGGTCACCACGGTGGTGGGGGCGGACGGTGGATCGACGCCCACGAGTTCGTCGTTGCCCAGTTCCTGCAGCACGACTCCCGCGATCGCGACCCGCAGCTGCACGTGCACAACGCCATCCTCAACCGGGTCCAGGCTGCCGACGGGAAGTGGCGGGCGCTGGACTCCCGCACCATCCATGCGCACCGGGGTGCGGCGGGCGCGATCGCTGAGCGGGTGATGGAGGCTCACCTCGCGCGGACGCTCGGGGTGGAGTTGGCCACCCGTCCGGACGGGCGGGCGCGGGAGGTCGTCGGCGTCGATTCGGAGCTGCTGGGGCTGTTCTCCTCCCGCCGGCACGCCATCACCGCTCACACCCGGGAGCTGATGGACGCCTTCTCCGCCCGGTTCGGGCGCGACCCGTCCCCGCTCGAGCGCACCCGGCTGGCTCAGCAAGCGACCCTCGCCACCCGGGCGGCGAAGTCGCCCGGCGGGGAGTCACTAGGAGAGCGGCTCGACCGGTGGGAGGCTGAGGCCCGCCGAGCCGTGGTCGGTGGGCTGAACCAGGTGGCGCACGACGTGATTGGCCGCAGCCAGCGTCCGAGCGCGCCGGGGGAGTGGTCGGTTCAGGACGTCGTCGATCGGGCCCTGGCCAACGTGAGCACCACGCGCGCGTCCTGGTCGCGGTCAGATCTGATGCGGGCGGTGTCCGACGAGCTGCCGGGACATCTCGGCCTGCGCCCGGATCAGGTGCGGCCTCTGCTCGAGCGGCTCACCGACACGGCACTCGAGCAGGCGGTCCCGATCACGCCGCCGCCCGTACTCGACGAGCTGCCCGCCGAGCTGCGCCGCGCCGACGGTCAGTCGATGTTCCAGCGGCCCGGCGCCGACCGCTACAGCGCGCCTGGTCAGCTCGCCGCCGAGCGAACGCTACGGCGCAGCGCGGTCCTACGCGGCGCTCCGACCTTCTCCACGGAGGAGGCGGACACCGTGGTGACTCGGTTCTCAGAGTCCGGGCACGAGCTCGGCGCCGACCAGGCGGCTGCCCTGCGTGGTGTCCTGACGTCGGGCGCCCGGGTCGAGGTGCTGGCCGCCGCCGCGGGAACGGGCAAGACCTTCACCGTCGGCACCTTGACCGAGGCCTGGACCGAAGCTGGACGGCGGGTGATCGGCCTGGCGCCCTCGCAGGTCGCGGCCGACCTTCTGAGCGAGGAGGGCCTGCGCGCGACGAACATCGCGCGTTGGCTTCGCGACGTTCCCGGCGACATGGTGCTGCGGGACGGGGACCTGGTAGTCGTCGACGAGGCCGGGATGGCGTCCACCGGGGACCTGGCCGAGATCGTGGCGCGCTGCGATGCCGCAGGCGCCAAGCTTCTACTCGTCGGCGACCCAGCCCAGCTCGGCGCGGTCGGTCCGGGCGGGGCGTTGTCCGACGTCGCCGAGCGCGGCCTCACCCATCAGCTGGGCGAAGTCCGCCGATTCTCGGCCGACTGGGAACGTGGTGCGTCGCTTCGACTGCGTGAGCGGAATCCCGGAGCGTTGGAGGCGTACCAGCGGCACGGCCGGCTCATCGACGCCGGCACCGTCGACCAGGCCGAGACCGCAGCCGCGCGGGCATGGATGGCCGACACCCTCGGCGGGCGGGACTCGATCCTCATCGTCGGGAGCAACGATGCTGCGGCGCGGGTGAGCGCCGCGCTGCGCGCGCAGCTGGTCGACCTCGGTCGGGTTGAGGCGGTCGGGGTCGAGCTGGAAATGCAGGGCACCGTCGCCGGAGTCGGGGATCTCGTGCAGGCCCGCCGCAACGGTTGGAACCTGATCGGCTTCGCCGGCAACAAGCAAGCGCCGATCAACCGGAGCACCTACCGCGTCACGGCCCTACGCGAGGACGGCGGGCTCACCGTCGCGCCGGTGGCCGGCGGCGACGCGATGCATCTGCCGGCGGACTACGTCCGTTCGCATCTGGCCCTGGCCTATGCCAGCACGGTGCATGCCGCGCAGGGCCGGACTGTCGACACCTGCCACGCCGTGCTCGCACCGGGCGCGAAGGCGTCCTCGCTCTACGTCGCCCTGACCCGAGGACGGGAGCGCAACACCGCCTGGACCGTGACCCGCTCGACCGCACCCGACGCGATGCCGGCCGAGGCGCTCGACACCGAATCGCGCACCGCCCGCGCCGTGCTGGCCGACGTCCTCGCCGCAGCAGAGAGCGACCAGACCGCACTCGCCGAACGCGAGCAGGCCGAGATCACGGCCCGGTCGGCGCTGACCCACGCCGGGCAGCTGGTCGAGGGCGTCTCGCACGTGACCGCGGGTCGGACCGCCACCACCCTCGACCAGCTCGCCGCGGAGGGCATGCTCGGACCGAAGCTTCGCGAGCGGCTCGCGGCCGACGGAGCCCTCGGTTCCCTGGAACGTCTGCTTCGCACCGCCGAGCTCGCCGGCCACGACCCCGCCGCGGTGCTCGCCGGCGCGATAGACGGGCGCAGCCTCGACGACGCCCGCTCACCTGCCCAGGTCCTGTACCACCGAATCACGACCACCTTCCATGGCCGCCTGACTCCCGAGATCGGGTCGGCGGTGGACCTCGTGCCTCGCGACGCAACGGGGAGCTGGGCCGCGTGGCTGCGCGACCGGGCCGACGCCGTCGATCTCCGACGCCACGAGTTGGGTGCCGAGATTGCGCAGGAACCACCGGCCTGGGCGAGGACGGCCCTCGGACCGGTACCCGACGACGTCGTCGGACGGGCCGAGTGGGAACGCCGAGCCGGGTGGGCCGCGGCCTACCGCGAGTTCGCTGGGCAGACCGACGAGCACGACCCGCTTGGTCCGGCACCCGCCGCCGGCATGGCCGAAGCCGCGGTGCTGTTCCGCGCCGCGCACAACGCGCTGGACCTCCCCGATGCCGGAGCCGAGGAAGCAGACCTCACGGACGGGCAGCTGCGCATGCGCGTTCGCGCCCACGAACGCGAGACCGCGTGGGCGCCCCGCTGGGTCGGCGACGAACTCGACCAGACCCACCAGCAGGCCGCGAAGGCCAAGGCGGACGCGGAGATCTGGGACGCGCACGCGAACGCTGTCACCGACGAGGCCGAGCAGGAGCAGCTTCGGGCCGCTGCTGCGCAGGCCCGCGCCGAGGCCGAGTCTCTGGCCGAGCAAGCCGCTCAGCTGGAGATCGCCGACCAGGCACGCGCGACCTGGTACGCCCACACCGCAATGACGCGCGACCGGGCCGAGCGGGCCCGCGTCGAGCTCGGCGCTCGTGGTGTCGACCTCGCCCACCCCACGGATCAGGTCACCGCCGAGGAGTGGCTCGCCCTGCACCTCGCCGAGGAGCGCGACGAGGACCGGCACCGGGAGATCACCGAACTCGACGTCGTGGATGACTCCCTTGTTCTCGACGAGGTCGCGCACGGTCCGGAGACCGACCTGCCGGACCTCCGCGAGGTGAGCGAGGCCGACCGCAGCGAGACCGTGGATCTTCCTGCCGATCGGGTTCCGACCCTCGACGAGACGACCGCCGCCGTGGCCCGCGCACAGCTCGCCCTTGCCGAGATCGCCGCACGCGAAGCAGCCGATGCCGAGCGCGAGGCCGAGGACGAAGCAGCGCGGCAGCCCCACACCTGGCAGAACACACGAGAGGAGACCTTCGAATGGGACGCCGTCTCCGAGCGCTAACCACTGCGCCGCACCCGCTCCTGAACCGACGCGATCCGTGCGATCAACCGCCGCGACCGCTCGACCGTCGCCCTCGCGTCGTTCCGCGCCGCATGACGTTCCTCCGGGCCCCAGGTCTTGTACGGCTCGGCCGCCATCGCCGCGTCGACCAGCTCCTGCGTCTCGAGCAGTTGGCCGTCCGGCCGTCGGGCAGGCAGGGGCATCGGGGGAGAAGTGGTTTTTCCCAGCAGCCAACTCAGCGCTGCGACAGTTCCAGCAGCCCGCTGCGGATCGAGTTCTCGTGGCGGGCAGTAGTCGACGCCGAGGTCGTCGCGCAGGGCGTCGATCGGGATGGGGGAGTCCGGCGACGTAGCCGCGCGGGCGCCCCACAGCTCCATCTCCGCCAGAGCGCGGGTGACCGGCTGGTCGGTCCGACCACTGACCGGAGCCTGCTGACCGCCGCGTGCCCAGGCCACCGCTGCGACGACACCGGCCGCGATTCGCGAGGTCGACTCGGTGGCGTCGGCGTACGCCAACCAGTGGAGATCGGCGATCTGGGCGCGCGGAGGCACCGCCCAGGGCGGCTCGGCCGGCGTCCACGTCATGCCGCGGAGTATGCGCCCGATCTCCGACAGCGCAGGAGACTTTCGATCACAGGGAGGCGTCATCGTGGGCTCTGACCTGCTGCAGTTCGCGCTCAGTCATGCTGCTCGAGGTTGGCGAGTGTTCCCGCTCCGCCCTGGGGACAAGCGCCCGGCGATCCGGGACTGGGAGGCCCGCGCGACCACGGATCCCGAGCGGATCCGCCGCGCCTGGACCGGCCCGAAGCGCTTCAACATCGGAATCGCGTGTGGACCGTCGAGGCTGGTGGTCATCGATCTGGACAGGCCGGAACACGGCGCTGAACGACCTCCGCGGTGGAACCGGCCCGGGATCCGGGACGGCGCCGACGTCTTGGCCGCCCTCGCCGAGCAGAACGGCCAGACCGCGCCGTTCGAGACCTACGCGGTGCAGACTGCGTCGGGCGGCGAGCACCTCTATTTCTCCGCGCCCCACGGAGCCGAGCTTCGGAACTCGGCCGGACGACTGGGTTGGCTGGTCGACATCCGCGCTGCTGGCGGCTACGTCGTCGCGGAAGGCTCGATCGTTCGAGGCCGCCGCTACCGCAGCAACCACGCCGACTCGGTGGCCGCGCTACCGGACTGGATCACCAACCGCCTCTGCGACGACACCACAACGCGCAGGACACCGGTGTCTGCACGGCAGGACTTCACTCCGCTGCTTGACGTCGTGGGCCGCCGCTCCCGCTACGCCGTCGTAGCCCTGCGCGGCGAGCTGGACAACGTCCTGGGCGCTCGTCCAGGCAGCCATCAGCGCAACGACACCCTCAACCGCGCTGCCTTCGCCCTCGGCCAGCTCGTCGGCGCCGGGCTGCTCACCGAAGGGCTCGCCACGGCTGCCCTCGCTGAGGCTTCCGCAGTGATCGGCCTGCCACCAGCCGAAGCGCACGCGACGATCCGCTCCGGCCTGACCGCCGGCGCCCGTACCCCACGTCAGCTACCGACGGGAGGTTCTCGGTGAGCTCGCGGTCCCGCCGGACCACTGCCCACGACATCCTCGCCGGCCTCGACGCCGACCGCCGCCTCGCCGTCCTGCACGGCGAAGATCAGCCCGAACCGCAGGGTTGGGACGCCGATCCCACTCCGCTCACCCCGCGACGGCTCGTCCCGCCGTTCCCAGTCGACGCCCTGCCGTCGTGGGTGGCGGACATGGTGCTGGCGATCGCCGAGTTCACCCAGACCCCGCTCGACCTGCCCGGCTGCCTCGCCCTCGCCACCCTGTCCACCGCGGCCGGGGGCCGCGCCGAGCTCGAGGTGCGCCCCGGCTGGCGAGAGCCCCTGAACCTCTACACCGTGGTCGCGATGCCACCCGGCTCCCGCAAGAGCGCCGTCTTCGCCGCCATGACCGCCCCTCTCCTCGAGGCCGAGCAGACACTGGTCGAGCAGGCGCGGCCCCGCATCGTCGAGGCCGAATTGGCCAAGAAAGTCGCGCACACCGAAGCAGAGCGCCGCGCCAAGGACGCCACCCAGGCCCGCGACCGGTTCGCCCGCGAGGAAGCCCTCGCCTCCGCTCAAGACGCGGCGATCGCCGCCGAGGAGATCGTGGTCCCGCCACTGCCACGGCTGATCGCCGACGACGTGACCACAGAGGCCGCCGCGTCGCTCCTGGCCGAGCAGGGCGGCCGCCTGGCGGTGCTGTCCGCCGAGGGCGGGATCTTCTCTACCCTCGCCGGCCGCTACTCCGGCGGTGTCCCCTCCCTCGAGGTCTTCCTCAAGGGCCACGCCGGCGATCTGCTGCGCGTCGACCGCAAGGGCCGCCCCGCCGAACACGTCGCCAAACCGGCACTCACCCTCGGCCTGGCCCTGCAGCCCGAGGTGCTCACCGGTATCGCCCGCATGCCCGGCTTCCGCGGCCGCGGCCTCCTCGCCCGGATCCTCTACTCGCTGCCGGAGAACACTGTCGGCCGCCGTCGCGTCGGCGCCCCTGCCGTGCCGGCCCCGGTCGACCGCATCTACACCAGCCGCGTGGCCCGCCTCGTCGTCACCCTCGCCGACCAGCCAGACCCGCTGCGGCTACGCCTCGACGAAGAAGCCAACCACCGCGTCCTCGACCTCGAACGCGGCCTCGAACCCAAGCTGGCCCCGCACGCCGAGCTGGCCCACATCACCGACTGGGCCTCCAAGCTCACCGGCGCCACTGCCCGCATCGCCGGCCTGCTCCACCTCGCCGACACCCTCCCGACCGCCTGGATCCAGCCCGTCCCTGCCCGTCACATCGATGCCGCCGCCCGCCTCGGCCAGTACTTCCTCGCCCACGCCCTCGCCGTCTTCGACCGCATGGGCGCCGACCCCACCGTCGACGACGCCCGCGCACTGCTCGACTGGATCGGGCGTACCGGGGCCGAACGGTTCACCCGCCGCGAGCTGTTCTCCGGGGTCTCTCGCGCCCGGTTCCGCAAAGTTGGCGATCTCGACCCCGCGCTGCGGGTTCTCGAGGACCACGGCTACCTCCGTGCCGAGGCCCCCGCCGGGCCGACGGGTGGGCGGCCCGGCTCGCCGCGCTGGCAGGTCCACCCTCGTGCCGTAGAAGCCGCAGAAGCCGCAGAAATCCCCCGTTGACCACCTTTCGCGGCTTCTAGGGACTGTCTGATCTTGGGTGTAACTGGTCCTGACACGCCGAGCGCGCTCGGCGGGAAGGACCCGTAGTGACCGAGATGATCGAGTCCGTGCCGGCTCGAGGAGATCAGCAGCAGCTCGCCCAGGAA
>NZ_JAAXKZ010000220.1 GCF_012911875.1 Pseudonocardia bannensis
GTGGCGGGGTTGGCGGAGGTGCTGGCCTGGCAGGTCGCCGGCTACGCCGACGGCCGCCCCGTCTACGACGACTCCCGGGCGATCGATCCGCGCGAGCGGCTGGACGCCGCGGCCGCGGATCTGCACGAGCTGGCCGCCCGGGTGCGGGAGGCCGATCGGATCGTGAACACGTTCTGGTCGCGGATCAGCCACATCGGCGTCCAGTACCCGGCCGGCGACCGGCCCAACGACCGGGCCGAGGTTTCTGCGGCGGTGGCGCGATGAGCGCCCCGGGGTCGGTGACGGCCGCGGCGGTCGGGTTGCGGTGCTGGACGCGCGGTCACGACCCGCACGTGAAGGCGGCGGTCGGGCTGCTGATCGCGCACGAGACGTGGTTGCGCCGCAGCGAGTTCCGCACCGGCTGCATTGAGCGCGACGGCGATGGGACGTGCTGGATCGACTGGGACGACGCCCGGGAGGCGTTCGACGCCGGCCGGTTCGCGAAGGCGTCGTCGACCGAGATCGCAGTGCTGGATCTGGTGATCGCGTTGGGGGAGGACCGCTACCGGTTCTCGCGCGTGGACGGTGGTCAGGCCCGGATGGTCACTGAGGCGGTTGCGACCGCGGTGGGGGTGGACCGATGAACCTGTGGTCGATCGTGCTCGTGGTGGCCCCGATTGCCGCCGCCGTGGTCGCAGCGAAGAAGGGCGCGAAGCTGCTGGCCGGGGTGTGCGGGCTGGTCGCGCTGCTGTCGCTGTGGGCGGCGCTGTCGGTGATCGGGCTGCCGTTGCTGCTCGTCGCCTCCGCTATGGCGGTGCTGGTGGGTTGGCACCGGTGGACCCGGTCGTCATCGATGGTGACCCGGTGGGGTGCCCGCGCGCGGCGGAAGGCCGGCGTCGCCTCGACCCTCGACGTGCTGCGGCACGCCGGAGGGCTCGCGATGCGCCGCCGCGCCGGCGCGGTGCGTCCGTCGCTGGCCGGGCTGGGCTGGCCTGACCTGGCCCGGCTCCCGGTGGTCGAGGTCGCGGTGCGGCTGTGCCAGGCCGGGCTGGTGTGGGTGTGGTCCTCAATCGAGGACGTCACGCTGATCTTCGGCGGCCCCCGCACCGGCAAGAGCGGGTGGTTGGCGGGGCAGATCCTCGACGCCCCCGGCGCCGCCCTGGTCGCCTCGACGCGCACCGATCTGCACGACCTGACCGCCGCCCGCCGCGCGCAGCGCGGCCCGGTGCTGGTGTTCAACGCCGTCGGCCTGGGCCACCTGGTGTCCACGGTGACGTTCAATCCGGTCGACGGGTGCGGAGACCCGGTGACCGCGGCGGAGCGGGCGGCGGACATGCTCACCGCCACCACCCGCGCGAGCGGGTCGGGCGACCGGGAGTTCTGGGACGCCCAAGGCCGCCGAGTGCTCGCGGCGCTGCTGCACGCCGCCGCGCTGGGCAACCGCACGATGCGCGATGTGCTGGGCTGGCTGGCCGACCCGGCGAAGGCGGCGAAGGACGTGACGGTGCTGCTGCGCAGGAGTCCGGAACCGGCGTTCGAGCTCGACCTCGGCCAGTTCCTGACCACCAACGACCGCACGCGATCGTCGATCACCTCGACGATCATGCCCGCGCTCGGTTGGCTCACCTCCCCGACGGCGTGCGCAGCGGCCGGGCTGGACGACGACCCCGGCCACGCTGGCCGGCCGCTCGACGTCGCCGAGCTCCTCGCCAGCAACGGCACGGTCTACCTGGTGGGCGGGGAGGAGGCGCAGGTGGCGCCGCTGGTGGCGGCGCTGACCGGGCACGTGGCCCGGCAGGCCCGCCGGATCGCCGCCACGAAGCCTGGAGGCCGGCTCGACCCGCCGCTGCGGCTGGCGCTCGATGAGGCCGCCCTGATCTGCCCGGTGCCGCTCGAATCGTGGACGGCGGACATGGGTGGGCGCGGGGTGAACATCATCGCCGCGTTCCAGTCCCGCGCCCAGCTTCTGGCCCGTTACGGCACCCATGATGCGGCGACGATCCTGAACAATGCGGGTGCGGTGATGGTGTTCGGCGGCACCCGCGACCGTGACGACCTGCAGTTCTGGTCCACGTTGACCGGGGATCGTGACGAGCCCGCGGACACGGTAGACCCGACCGGCCGCACCACCGCGAGGACGTCGCGGAAGACGGCGGTGTTGTCGCCGGCGCAGATCGCGAACCTGCCGGCGGGGCGGGTGCTGGTGATCCGGCGGGGGATCGCACCGGTGATCGGGCGGGCGCAGATGTTCTGGCAGCGCCCCGACATCCGCCGTGAGCGGTTCGCCGCCGATCACCCCGAGCTGGTCCAGCGGTTGGTGCGGATCACTGCATGGTGTCGCGCCTTCCCGGGCCGGATCACCCGCCGGGTCGGCCGGCGTCGGGCCGCTCGGGTGGCGATCGCGGCCTTGCCTGCCGGGCCGATCGTCGGGGCCGTCGAGCCCGTCGACGCGCCGGAGGCGGGGCGGCCGCGGCTGGTCGTCGTCGACGCCCTGCCCACCAACCCCAGCAGCCCTGAGTCGGACGGTGGGGCTGATCGGGGCGGCGACCGTGGAGGTGTGGCATGACCCGGCGACCTTCATCGGTGCTGCGGTTCTCCGCCCAGCACGGCAACCCCGAGTCCGCCCGGGTCCTGCTGCCCGGCCTCGTGGTGATCGTGCTGGTCGGGCTCGTGGCCCGGTTCGTGCCGTGGGCGCTGGCCGCCGCGGCCGGTCTCGCCTTGGCCGTCGGGGTGGCTCAGTGGTGGGTGCGGTGGCGTCGGGAGCGCCGCGAGGACGCCGCCGACCACGCCGCGGCCCTGGCCGCCGCCGGGGCCCGTTCGGTCCGAACCCGGTCCGCGACCGAGTCGCGCGTGTCGGTCTGGCGCGCGCGGCCTGATCGCCGGGCGAGCTGACCCACTTTCTCGGCCGTCCGCAGGCCAGGCCCACCGCCGTGCGCGAGGGGCCTGGCCAGCACCCACACCTGTTGCAGGAGAAGGCGATGAGCAACGACCACCACGATCACCGGCCGCCGGCCGGACCGACGGGTGTTGACCGGACCGTGTCAACGCCGCGCCCGGCGGCTGAGGAGGGCTGGACCGGGCCGGTGGCCGGGCTGGCCCGGCTGGTCGACGGGCTGCGCCGCGACCTCGACCCGCTCACCGGGCTGCCCGAGCGGGTGGAGGAGGTCGCCTCGCTGGTCGCCGGGCTGGCCGAGGCCCTCGCCGCCTCGACTGCCCGCCGGCAGGCCGGCCCGGCCCCGTCCTGGCTGCTCGCCCCCACCGACCCGTGCAAGGTCGGCGACCTGCTCGACGCGCTCGCCGGCTGGATGAGCGCGGTATACCTGCGCTACCCCGAGGCCGCCGCCTGCCTGCCGGACTGCTGGAGCTGGCACCCCGATGTCGTCGAGGAACTGCTGTGGCTGATGTACGCGTGGTCGGCCGCGTACCAGGGCCCGGCCGCGTCGGTTGGGCTGGCGGGGGACTGGCACGACCGCCAACGCCCCGGCGTCGTGCGCCGCATCCGGCAGAGCGCGGGGTCGTGCTCGCGGGAGAACCACCAGACCCGACCCAACCGGCCCCCGCTGCCCACCGGCGGGGCGCCGGTGCCGGGCGCGCACGAGCTGGACGTCGTCGCCCGCTGGTGGGCCATCGGCCGCGACGACCCCGCCCCCGAACCCACCGACCCCGAACC
>NZ_JAAXKZ010000221.1 GCF_012911875.1 Pseudonocardia bannensis
CGAACCGCGCCAGGAACTCCTCACGCAGCCGGGCGGACTCCGCCCGATGCACAACCCGCCCCACAACGGCCACGGTCGCTGCAACTCCTCATGATCGAGGTGTTGCAGCGACCGCTAGAACCCGAGCCCTGGTGGGGGCCGCGGGAGCCGCGGCGTCGGTCCTGCTCGTCGGGCTGCTGCACGTCATCGTCGACCCGGCCCAGGTGAACCCGGTCCGCCGCACGATCAGCGAGTACGCCCTCGGGGAGTACAAGCTGATCTTCGACGCGGGGGTGCTCGCCCTCGCGCTCGGCTCGGTCGCGGTCCTCGTGGGGCTGATCCGCACCCGGGTACTGCGAGCGGCGTCGGCCCCCGCGGTCCTGCTCGCGGTGTGGAGCGTGAGCCTCGTGGTCGTCGTCGCCTTCGAGAAGACGAACTGGTCCATCGGACCGAGCGTCGGCGGCTACATCCACCGCTACGCCAGCCTGGTCGCGTTCCTCAGCCTGCCGATCGGGGCGCTGCTCGTGGCCCGGCAGTGGCGCCGGCACGCCGGTTGGGGCGGGCATGCGAGGTGGACGCACCGGCTCGCCGCCGTCTCGCTGGTGTGGCTCGCCCCGATCCTGGCCGGCTTCGCGCTCCGCCCGCTCACCGGTGTGCCCTGGTGGCGGGCCGTACCGCTCGGCCTGCTGGAGCGGGGCCTCGCGGCGACGGAGGTGGCCCTGGTGGTCGCGCTGGGGTTGTGGGCGGCGGCCCGGGCCCGGCAGCAGCTCATACCCGCGACGGCCCGTCCCGCCGTGGAGCTGCGCCAGGCCTGACGCACTCAACCGGTGCCGGCCTTGCCGCTCGGAGCCGCCGCAACGATCATGACGCCGTGGCTGACGACAGGCGGGCGCTGGTCCTCGGGGGCGGCGGGATCACCGGGATCGCGTGGGAGCTGGGCCTGCTGGCCGGACTGGCCGCGGAGGGTGTCGACCTCGCGGACGCGGATCTCATCGTCGGCACGTCGGCCGGCTCGGTCGTCGGGGCGCAGCTGGCCTGCGGCGCGGACGTCGAGAAGCGCTACGCCGCCCAGCTCGCTCCCACCGCGGGAGAGGCCGCCGCTGCGCTCGGTCCGCGCACCCTGCTGCGGCTGGGGCTCGCGATGGTCGGGGCCCGGGATCCGCAGCAGGCCCGCGCCCGGATCGGCCGGCTGGCGCTCGCCACTCCGACGGTGCCCGAGGAGGACCGCCTCGCGGTGATCGGCCGGCGGCTGGTGTCGCACGTGTGGCCCGAACGCGATCTGCTGATCACTGCGGTCGACGCCGGGACCGGCGAGTTCCGCGCCTTCGGTCGCGACGCCGGGATCCCGCTCGTCGCGGCCGTGGCCGCGAGCTGCGCCGTCCCCGGCATCTGGCCGCCGGTCACCGCGGCCGGGCGCCGCTGGATCGACGGCGGGATCCGCTCGGCGGCCAACGCCGATCTCGCGGCCGGCTACGAGCGCGTCGTCGTGCTGGCCCCGCTGACCCGCGGCATCGGCCCGCTGACGCCCGTCGGCACGCAGGTCGAGGCCTTGCGGACGCAGTCCCGGGTGGCCCTGGTGAGCCCCGACGCGGCCGCCCGGCACGCCATCGGGCGCAACGTGCTCGACCCGGCGCACCGGGCCTTCTCCGCCCGGGCGGGCCGCGCCCAGGCGAAGGCGGCCGCTGCCGCGGTGCGCGAGGTGTGGACGGGCTGACCGGTTAGCCGCTCGTCGCCGGCGGGTACGCGCGCGCATGAGTGAGATCAGCACGGTCACGTTGAACAACGGTGTGCCGATCCCGCAGTTCGGGTTCGGGGTCTTCCAGATCGAACCGGAGCGGACCGCCGACGCCGTCAAGGCCGCGTTCGATGCCGGCTACCGGCACATCGACACCGCGCAGATGCACCGCAACGAGGAGGGCGTCGGCCGCGCCATCGCCGACTCCGGCATCCCCCGTGACGAGATCTTCGTCACCACCAAGCTCGACAATGCCCGGCACGGTCACGACGAGGCACTGGGGGCCATCGACGAGAGCCTCGACCGGCTCGGCCTCGACCACGTCGACCTGTTCCTGATCCACTGGCCACGGCCGAAGGAGGATCGCTACGTCCAGACCTGGAAGGCGTTCGAGCAGATCCTGCGCGACGGCAGGAGCCGCGCGATCGGGGTCTCGAACTTCCAGATCGGGCACCTGGAGCGCCTGGCGGCCGAGACCGGAACGGTCCCGGCCGTCAACCAGATCGAGCTGCACCCGCACTTCCCGCAGGCCGAGCTGCGCGCCCACCACCGCGCGAACGCCATCGGGACCGAGGCGTGGAGCCCCCTCGCGCAGGGTGGCGCCCTGCTCACCGACGAACGGCTCGTCGCGCTCGCCGAGAAGTACGGCAGAACGCCGGCCCAGATCATCCTGCGCTGGCACATCGAGCTGGGGAACATCGTGTTCCCGAAGTCGGTCACGCCCGCGCGGATCCGGGAGAACATCGACGTCTTCGACTTCGAGCTGGCCGCCGACGACCTCACCACGATCGGCGAGCTCGAGACGGGCGCCCGGATCGGGCCGAACCCGGACGATTTCGGCTGAGTCGCCCCCCGGCCGCTGCGCGCCGTGCCGCGGACGCCTAACGTGGGCCGGCATGTTGGCAATCACCGATACAGCGGCCGAAGCCATCAAGTCCCTCACCGCCGATGCCGAGCTGCCCGAAGGGGGCGGGCTGCGGATCGCGGCCACCGACCCGGAACAGGGTCTCGAGCTCTCGCTGGCGGCCCAGCCCGTGGAGCAGGACACCGTTCTGAGCGGGGAGGGCATCACCGTCTTCCTGGAGCCGGGTGCCGCCCAGGTGCTCGACGACAAGGTCCTTGACGTGCAGCCGGTGACGACCCCGGACGGCCAGGAGGAGCTGCGATTCGCCATCGGCCCGCAGGAGGAACCCCCGGCGTAAGGGGCCGCATCCGGCACGGCATCCGGCCGGTGCGCGCTTCGAGCGCGCACCGGCCCTTTCTCATCTAGTTGTGCTGTCCGGGGAGGTTGGTCGAGTCGGGGGGTGTGTGACGACACGATCTGATTGATCTTGTTGGGGAGGACCTCCTGGAGTGGTGTGGAGCTGTCTGACGGCATCCGCACCCCTCACGGGAGGTCCTCGTGCTCCACGCTAACGCGGCCCTGACCCCGCGCGCCCGATTACGGCTGGCGCGTCTGATCGTCGACGACGAATGGCGGGTCGCTCGGGCCGCCGCCCGGTTCCAGGTGTCGTGGAAGACCGCGAACCGCTGGGCCGAGCGCTACCGGGCCGAAGGCCCGGCGGGCATGCTCGACCGCTCCTCGCGCCCGCACCGCAGCCCGAACACGACCCCCGAGCCGGTCAAGCGGCGGATTGTGTTGTGCTGTCCGGGGAGGTTGGTCGAGTCGGGGGGTGTGTGACGACACGATCTGATTGATCTTGTTGGGGAGGACCTCCTGGAGTGGTGTGGAGCTGTCTGACGGCATCCGCACCCCTCACGGGAGGTCCTCGTGAATCTCCTATGTCAAGCGGCGTCCTCGTGGCAAGGGGTGGAGCTGGCTGCGCTTGCCTGGAGCCGGTGATATATAACGTCGGCAAGGTGGCGTCGTAGCACCCGAAGGGCCTCG
>NZ_JAAXKZ010000222.1 GCF_012911875.1 Pseudonocardia bannensis
GCGATCTGGTGAAACTCGCGGGCCTTGAGCCCGCGGGTGCGCACCCCGTCGTACTTCGACAGTGCGGTGAACAGCACCGTGCGAATCGGCACGTTGATGCCGACGCCGAGGGTGTCGGTGCCGCAGATGACCTTGAGCAGTCCGGCCTGCGCGAGGGTCTCCACCAACCGGCGGTAGCGCGGCAGCATCCCGGCGTGGTGCACCCCGATCCCGTGCCGGACCAGCCGCGACAGCGTCTTGCCGAAGCCTGCGGTGAACCGGAAGTTGCCGATCAGCTCGGCGATCGCCGCCTTGTCCTCCTTGGCGGAGACGTTGACGCTCATCAGCGACTGTGCCCGCTCGATCGCCGCGGCCTGGGTGAAGTGCACGACGTAGACGGGCGCCTCGTGGGTCTGGAGCAGCTCGGTGATCGTCTCGTGCAGCGGGGTGAACACATACCGGTAGTGCAGCGGCACGGGCCGCTCCGCCGAGGTGATCACCGCGGTGGGCCGCCCGGTGCGCCGGGTGAGGTCGTCGCGGAAGAACGAGACGTCGCCGAGCGTCGCCGACATCAGCAGGAACTGGGCCTGCGGCAACTCGACGAGCGGAACCTGCCAGGCCCAGCCGCGGTCGGGATCGGCATAGAAGTGGAACTCGTCCATCACGACCGAGCCGACGATCTCTCGGCCGGCCGTCGGGCCCTGGCGCAGCGCGATGTTGGCCAGGATCTCCGCGGTGCAGCAGATGATCGGTGCGTTCTCGTTGACGGCGGCGTCACCGGTGAGCATGCCGACCTTGTCGGCGCCGAAGACCTCGCACAGAGCGAAGAACTTCTCGCTGACCAGTGCCTTGATCGGCGCGGTGTAGAAGGTGCGCTCGCCGCGGGCCAGTGCCGCGGCGTGCGCCCCGATGGCCACCAGCGACTTCCCGGACCCGGTGGGGGTGCTCAGGATGACGTTGCCGCCGGTGACGAGCTCCAGGAGCGCCTCCTCCTGTGCGGGGTAGAGGCTCAGCCCCTGCTCCTCGAAGGCCCAGTCGGTGAAGGCTTCGACAAGGGCGTCGGGATCGGAGGGGCCGGCCGTGAGGCGTTCGGTGAGGGTCATGGTGAGTCGATCGTCCCTGCTCGCCGGCCGCGCAGAGGCTGGGGGCCTCGATCGCCGGCACGGCGGTCCTCGTGATGTACTCTGTGACCAATTCTATCACGTTGGTCACAGAGATCGAGATCAAGGAGCGCGCACGTGGTGGCGGGACGCAGGGAGCTGCTCCTGGAGGTGGCCGCGGACCTGATCGCGCGGCACGGGTTTGCCAAGACGGCGGTGGCCGACGTGGCCGAGGCGGCGGGGATCGCGAAGGGCAGCGTCTACCGCGAGTTCGCCAGCAAGGACGAGCTGCTCGCGGCTCTGCTGCGGACGCGGTCGCTGCGCCTGATCGAGCGCGTGTGCGAGGCCGTCGAGGCCGATCCGGACGGCTCGCGGCTGTCTGCGGTGTACCGGCACGGACTCCGGGCACTGCTCGACGACCCGCTGCTGTGCGCGCTCTACACCCGCGACAGCAGGGTCCTCGGAGCGCTGGTCCGCGGCCACGGCCCCGGCTCCCCGCACCCCGACTGGGCGGGGGAGATCGTGCTCGCCCTGCGCGACGCCGGGTTGATCCGCTCCGATCTGCCCACCGACGCGGTCGCGCACGTGCTCGGCGTCATCACCACCGGGATGATCACCATCGGCGGAACGGCGGGGACCGGCCCCGCCCCCGCGGTGGAGGGCACGTTCCGGGTGCTCACCGAACTGATTGCGGGCGGCCTGGAGCCCGTCGCTCCCGCGGATCCCGGATCCGGCCGGCGTGCTGTGCGGGCGCTGGCCGATCGGTTCGGCGCCCGGATCGCCGGTTCCGACCAGCCGGAGCGTGAGCAGCCGCCCGGTCGGCACACAGCGGGGCCGGCCGTCGACCGGGCGCCCACCACGTGCCGGCGTCCATGAACGCACGTTCACCCGCGCCGCGGGTCTCGAACGTCCCCTCAGCGTCCCCTCGGCGGCCGCTCGTCGGGTCCGCGACCGCCGTACACCCGGCCGACACCCACCGGACAGGGGCGCGCCAACTACGCTGAACGTGTGAAGGGTCGGGCGACCGCGGGCCGGATGCCCGATCTGGTGTCGCCCATGCTGGCCGCCCCGGGCGAGCTTCCGGCCGGGCCCGGATGGGTGGTCGAGTTCGCCTGGGACGGGCTGCGCTGCATCGCCTACGCCCGTCCCGGCCGCGTCCGGTTGCTCACCGTGAACGAGCGGAGCGTCACCAGCACCTTCCCCGAGCTCGCGGTGCTGGGAGACAAGTCCCCGCCGCGCGGCATGGTGCTCGACGGCACCGTGGTGGCCCTCGACGACGCCGGGACCCCCGACCGCCGGCTGCTCGTGCGCCGGACCGCCACGCCGCGGCCTTCACCGGCCCTGGTCGCGCAGGTCCCCGTCGGGTTCTTCGTCAGCGATCTGCTCTGGCTGGACGGCGTGTCCGTGCTCGAGGCGCCGTACCGCCGGCGCCGCGAGCTGATCGACGCGCTGGGGCTGGCCGAGGACCCGATCGTGCTGTCTCCGTCGTGGCCGGCGCGCGAGGCCGAGCATGTCATGCAGACCGCGGCCCGCTACCGCCTCGACGGGCTCTACGCCAAGCGGCTCGACGCGCTCTACCAGCCAGGACGGCGCTCCCCGCACTGGCTGCGGGTGCCGCTGCGGCGTACCCGGCAGGTCGTCGTCGGAGGCTGGACCCCGGCCGATCCGCGGCGGCCGCATTCGGTCGCCGCGCTGCTGCTCGGGGTCCCGGGGCCGGACGGGCTGCGCTACGTGGGACGCGTCGGGCTCGGTTCGGGCCCGCACCGGCAGACGATCACGGACCTGGTCCCGGACTTGCTCGCCGACTCCTCACCGTTCGCGGGCAGGCTGCCACCCGCGGTCGAGCACGACGCGGTGTGGGCGCTTCCACGGCTCGTCGGGCGGGTGGAGTTCCGGGAGTGGACCGCGGACGGGCGGCTGCGGCTGCCGGCGTGGCGGGGCCTGGTCGCACCCGAGGAGGTCGACGACGGACTCTGGGACGACGCCGGGACGCAGGACGGTCCGGCCGAGGCCGGCGGCATGGCCGAGGCCGTTCCGGCGGGTGACCCGGCCGAGGCCGCGCCGGGCCCGACCGCGCCGGGCCCGACCGCGCCGGGCCCGACCACGCCGGGCCCGACCACTGCCGGTCTCGCTTCGGTCGGCCCCGCGGCGCCCGGCCGCGCTCCACGCGGCGCCTCGGTCGCCGTTCCCGACACCACCCGGGCCGACTCCGCTGCAGTCGACTCCGCTGCAGTCGACTCCGCTGCAGTCGACTCCGCTGTGGCCGACCGGACTCCAGCCGACTCCGCTGCGTCCGACCGCGATTCCACCGGCCTCGCCGTGTCCGGTCCTGCTGCGCCCGTGACCTCCCCGGCCACCGACGACGTGGACACTCCGCCCGTCCCCGACGGCCGGTCGCACGCTGCGGAGCAGGCGCCCCCGTCGTGGCC
>NZ_JAAXKZ010000223.1 GCF_012911875.1 Pseudonocardia bannensis
CGCCCAGACCTTGCGCAGCACGGACTCGGGCAGGAAGTGCACGTGCACGTCGACGACTCCGACGTCTCGCGCTACGTGACCGACCTGGGTCTGCCCGGGCTCGTCGACGTGCACGTGCACTTCCTGCCCGAGTCCGTGCTGCGCAAGGTCTGGGCGTACTTCGACGCGGCCGAGACGCACTACGGGATGCCGTGGCCGGTGCAGTACCGCACGCCCGAACCGGATCGGGTCGCCACCCTGGAGAAGCTGGGCGTCCGCGCGTTCGCGCCGCTGGTGTACCCGCACAAGCCGGGCATGGGCCGCTGGCTGACGGAGTGGGTCACGCGGTTCGCGGCCGAGACGCCCGCCGCCGTGCCCACCGCGACGCTGTACCCGGAGCCCGACGTGGCCGACTACCTCGGCGCGGCGGTCGAGGCCGGGGCGCGCGCGGTCAAGGTGCACGTGCAGGTCGGTGCGTTCGACCCGCGCGACGAACTGCTGCGCCCGGCCTGGGGCCTGCTCGCCGACGCCGGGGTGCCGGCGATCGTGCACTGCGGGGACGGGCCGATCCGTGGCGAGCACACCGGGCTGGACATCTTCGCCGAGGTGCTCACCGAGCACCCCCGGCTGCCCATCGTGCTGGCCCACGCCGGGATGCCCGACTTCACCGGCGCGCTGGACCTGATGCACCGGTTCGAGCGGGTGCACATCGACACGACGATGGTCGGGACCCCGTTCAGCCTGCGGATCGCCCCGCTGCCGCCGGACTGGCCGGCCCGGCTCGTCGACGTCGCCGATCGGGTGGTGCTGGGAACGGACTTCCCGAACATCCCGTACCCCTACGTCCAGCAGATCCAGGCGATCGCCGGCTGGGCCGCCGCCGACGACCGGCTCGGTAGGGACTTCCTGCGCTCGGTGCTGCACGACGCGCCGGCCCGGTTGCTGCGGATCTGACGAGTTCGGTGGATCCGGAATGATCCCGGGCCCCGATGGCGTTATATTTGACGAGCCGCCCAGAAGCGGGCGGTCGAGGGGGTGAACGGTTTCGACTCCGGCTGTTGATCAAGGGGAAGCGTGCCGAGAAAGGCGACGATGATCTCGAAAACCACGCGTCGCAACCCTATAAGCGCCGACTCCAGTCAGCGCGAGTTCGCCCTCGCCGCCTGAGCGAGTGCGACTCTGTCGGACCGGGGGCGTCCCTGCCCCGGACCCCGGCATCAGCTAAGGGACTCACCGTGCGGCTCGGTCGCGGGGCCGCACGGGACATCGAACAGCGACTGGGATCGTCACACCGGCACGTTCGCATGACCGGTGGATCCGAGTAGAGGCATAGCGGACTGCGCACGGAGAAGCCCTTGTGAAGCAACGGAGGACCCGGGTTCGATTCCCGGCACCTCCACCAGTACGACCGACGGGGTCGTGGTCACCGCACCGGTGACCACGACCCCGTCGTCGTTTCCGGGTCGGCGCGGTCAGATCCCGGGCAGCGCCCCGATGACCGCCCGGCGCCAACGCCCGAGCCGCGCTCGCCCGCAACGGCTGCGCCGGCGGTGCCTACCGGGCCGCGGTCCGGGCTGCGCATCGACGGGTGTACGCCCGAGCCCCGTGCATCCAGAGCTGATCGAGGTCGCGGTCGCCGGACGCCCGGCTGCCCGCGGTGGCGGGGGCGGTCAGCCCGCCGGCTTGAGCGGATCGTGCCCGATCGACATCAGCCGGTGCCGCCAGCCGTCCTGCCCGGCCGTCGGCTCCAGGTCGTCGCGGCGTTGGTCGTGCACCCGCTGGACGACGTTGCGCATCACGCGCACGTCGTCGTCGACGAGGTCGGTCCGGCGCTTGCCGAGGATGCGGAGCACCTCGCGGCCGGTCGGGGTGCCCGCGTGGTCGGGCTCCACCTCGGAGTCCTCGGCGGCGGACCGCGTCATCATCCACTCGCGCAGCTCGCGCGAGGTCATGTTCACCACGCGGTGGAACTCGTCCCACAGCTCGTCGTCGACATCGGCCATGTCGGCGGCCTACCCGAGCGGGCCCGCGGGTAACCCCGCTCCGCCGGGGCGGGTCCATCCAATCGGGCGTCGTCCGATCGCGGCAAACCCGGACTCACCGCGTAGCGTCGCTAACGATCGGAGGAGAGGAGTCAGCGTGAGCGACGGTTCGGGGTCGCAGGCAGCCGGCGCGGGGTCCGGCGTCGCGGATCGCTCGGAGCGGCTGCCCCGGGAGATCTGGGTGCTGGTCGCCGCCGCGTTCGTGATCGCGATCGGATACGGGCTGGTGGCTCCGGCTCTGCCCGCCTTCGCCCGCAGCTTCGACGTGGGTGTCACGGCCGCCTCCGTGGTGGTCAGCCTGTTCGCGGTGTTCCGGCTGGGATTCGCCCCGGCCAGCGGCCGGCTGGTCGGCCGGTTCGGAGAGCTGCGCGTGTACGTGGTCGGGCTGAGCCTGTCCGCGCTGTCGACGGGGGCGACCGCGTTCGCCGCGGACTACTGGCAGTTGCTGATCTTCCGCGGGATGGGCGGGATCGGCTCGACGATGTTCACCGTCTCCGCGATCTCGCTGCTGGTCCGGCTGGCCCCGCCCCACCTGCGCGGCCGGGCCTCGGGGATGTGGGCGACCGGCTTCCTGCTCGGCAACATCGCGGGCCCGCTGCTCGGTGGATTGCTCATCGCGGTGAGCCTGCGCGCCCCGTTCGTGGTCTACGCGGTCGCGCTCGTCGTGGCCCTGGTGCTGACCGGCCTGTTGCTGCGGGGCCGGACCGGGCCGGCCACGGCCACCGATCCGGAGGCGATGCCGGCCGCCACCTTCCGCAGTGCGCTCGGCCATCCGACCTACCGCGCCGCCCTCGCCGCGAGCTTCGCCAACGGCTGGGCGGTGTTCGGGGTCCGCGTCGCGCTCGTCCCGCTGTTCGTGGTCGAGGTGCTCCGGCAACAGGAGTCGTGGGCCGGGTACGCGCTCGCCGTGTTCGCCGCCGGCAACGCGGCGACGCTGCTGGCCGCGGGGCGGTTCGCGGATCGGCGCGGCCGGCGCCCCCCGGTCCTGGCTGGTCTCGTGATCTCGGCGGTGGGCATGGCGTGGCTCGGGTTCACCGAGTCGCTGCCGATCTTCCTGGGCGTCTCGCTGCTCACCGGGATCGGTAGCGGCCTGGTCAACCCGCCGATGACGGCCGCGGTCGCCGATGTGATCGGCTCCAAGGCTCGCGGCGGCACGGTGCTGGCCGGTTTCCAGATGGCCGCCGACCTGGGGGCCATTCTCGGGCCGGTGCTGGCCGGCGCCGTCGCCGAGCTGAGCGGCTTCGGGGCGGCGTTCGCGCTGACCGGTGCGATCTCCGCGCTGGCTCTGGTCTTCTGGCTGCGCGCACCCGAGACGCTGCCGGCCCGCGCCGCCGCCCCGTCCGCCGAGGGCGCCCCGGGCGGGTCGGCGCCGGGCACGACAGCCCTGGAGGAGGCGGCTCCGGGAACCGCACCCCAGGACCTTCCCTCGGCCCGCCCCGCGGGCCCCGCCGCCTGACCG
>NZ_JAAXKZ010000224.1 GCF_012911875.1 Pseudonocardia bannensis
CCGCCCCGCCGCCCGTCCCGACCGGCACCGGTCCGCCGGTCCACGGCGCCCGACGACGGTGTCCCGCTGCCGCCCGAGCCACCGGCCGACGAGCCGCCGCCGGACGACGAGGAATCGATGATGGCCGAGGCCGCGGCCGACGCCCGCGGCGAGCCGGTGACCCGGCGGGACCCGGAGGAGGCGGCGATCGAGCTGCTCAGCTCGCAGCTCGGGGCGCGGACACTCGATCAGCGCTGAGCGGGGCGTCGGCCCCGCCGGAGCCGGACGGGCCGTTCCCGCTCACCGGTTCGGCGGCCGGCCGGGGACGCGACGGGTTGACCCCAGGGGACAGCGCCCGGTCCGGAGTGGTGCTGGCACCAGGGTTGCCTGATCGGGCTCTGCGTAGGCTTCGACGGCATGTCGACCGCCCAGGAGCCGCTCGCAGCCCTGCGCACGGAACCGGACGTCCGAACCGGCCTGAGCGCCGCCCAGGTCGCCGAACGTGTCGCCGCCGGCGAGACGAACGACGTCCCGGCCCGCGCCGGCCGCACCGTCGGTCAGATCGTCCGGGCGAACGTCTTCACCCGGTTCAACGCGATCGTCGGCGTGCTGTTCGCGATCATCCTGGTGATCGGCCCGATCCAGGACGGCCTGTTCGGCTTCGTGATCATCATCAACACCGGCATCGGCATCGTGCAGGAGCTGCGGGCCAAGCGCACCCTGGAACGGCTGGCGATCGTCGGCGAGGCACGCTCCCGGGTGCGCCGCGACGGCGCCGTCGCGGAGCTGTCGCCGAGCGCCGTTGTGCTCGACGACGTGATCGAGCTCGGTCCGGGCGACAAGATCGTCGTCGACGGGGTGGTGCTGGCCGCCGACGGCCTCGAGGTCGACGAGTCGTTGCTCACCGGCGAGTCCGATCCGGTGCACAAGCAGATCGGCGACCCGGTCCTGTCCGGCAGCTTCGTCTCGGCCGGCACCGGCGCCCAGCAGGCGACGAAGGTGGGCCGGGAGGCCTACGCGGCGAAGCTGGCCGAGGAGGCGAGCCGGTTCACCCTCGTCGACTCCGAGCTGCGGTCCGGGATCAACAAGATCCTGAAGATCATCACCTACCTGCTGGTCCCGGCGGCCGCACTGATCATCTACAGCCAGTTCCGGACGGTCGGGAGCGATCTCGACGACGCGCTGCGCGGCATGGTGGCGGCTCTCGTGCCGATGGTTCCCGAGGGCCTCGTGCTGCTCACCAGCATCGCCTTCGCCGTCGGTGTGATCCGGCTCGGCAAACGGCAGTGCCTGGTCCAGGAGCTGCCCGCGATCGAGGGACTGGCCCGCGTCGACACGGTGTGCGCGGACAAGACCGGCACGCTCACCGAGAACGGCATGCGGCTGGCCCGCGTCCAGCCCCTCGGGGAGCACGAGGAGGAGGGCGTCCGGGCGGTGCTCGGCGCGCTCGGGGTCGCCGATCCACGGCCGAACGCGAGCCTGGCCGCGGTCTCGGACGGCTGCCCGTCGCCGGGGTGGCCGCTCACCGGGACGGCGCCGTTCTCGTCCGCCCGCAAGTGGGGCGGGGCGAGTTTCGACGGCCACGGCCACTGGGTGCTCGGCGCGCCCGACGTGCTGGCCGACGGCACCCCCGAGGCGGCGGAGGCCGAGCGGATCGGCGCCGAGGGGCTGCGCGTGCTGCTGCTGGGCCGCAGCGACCTCGCCGTCGACTCCCCGCAGGCGCCGGGGAGGGTCACCCCCGCGGCGCTGGTCGTGCTCGAGCAGAAGGTCCGCCCCGAGGCCGCCGGCACGCTGCGCTACTTCGCCGAGCAGGACGTCGAGGTCAAGGTCATCTCCGGCGACAACGCCGTCTCGGTCGGGGCGGTCGCGGCCTCGCTGGACCTGCCCCGGGCCCGGACCCCCGTCGACGCCCGGGAGCTGCCCGCCGACCGCGAGGCGCTGGCCGGCGAGCTCGAAGGGGCCACCGTGTTCGGCCGGGTCACCCCGGCGCAGAAGCGGGACATGGTCGGTGCTCTGCAGTCCCGCGGGCACACCGTCGCGATGACCGGTGACGGCGTCAACGACGTGCTGGCGCTGAAGGACGCCGACATCGGCGTGGCCATGGGTTCCGGGAGTCCGGCCACCCGCGCCGTCGCCCAGATCGTGCTGCTCGACAACTCGTTCGCCACGCTGCCGCACGTCGTCGCCGAGGGGCGGCGGGTGATCGGCAACATCGAGCGGGTCGCGAACCTGTTCCTCACCAAGACCGTCTACTCGGTGCTGCTGGCCATCGCGATCGGGGGGATCGGGGTCCCCTTCCCGTTTCTGCCGAGGCACCTCACGCTGATCGGCTCGCTGACGATCGGCATCCCGGCGTTCTTCCTCGCGCTCGCGCCCAACACCGAGCGGGCCCGATCCGGCTTCGTGAGGCGGGTGCTGCGGCTGGCCGCGCCGTCCGGGGTGGTCGCCGGGCTGGGGACGATCGTGACGTACCTCCTGGTCCGCGGGGCCGCCTCGGCGACGCCGATCCAGCAGAGCACGGCGGCGGTCGTGACCCTGTACCTGATCGCGCTGTGGGTGCTGGTCGTGGTCGCGCGGCCGTTCACGTGGTGGAAGACCGTCCTGGTCCTGGCGTCCGCGGCCTCGTTCGCGCACGCGCTGTTCTCGCCGATCGTCTTCGGCCGGCAGTTCTGGGAGCTCGACCCGGGGCACGGCCCCACTATGCTCATCGCGCTCATCGTGGCGCTCGCCGGCGCGGCACTCGTCGAGCTGTCGGCGTTCGTGGTCGACAGGCGGCTGGCGGCCGGCCGGTCGTAGCCCACGGACGGCCCGAAGCGGATCACCGGCCGAGGAACGCCAGGATCCCGGCTGCGATGGCGGCGGCGTAGCGGGCCCGCCCGTCCGGTGACGAGACGAGCGCGGCCTCCTGCGGGTTGCGCATGTTCGCGCACTCGACCAGTGCGGCGGGCCGGGTGGAGTGGTTCAGCCCGGCGAGGTCCGCCCGTGGCGACAGCCCGGCGCGCCCGACGTAGTCCGACACCGGGAAACCGCCCTCGCGGAGACGGTCGCGCAACGCCGCGGCGAGGGTGTGGGCCGGGCCGGATTGGGCGTCGTTGAGCGGCGGGTCGGCGTAGGCGACGTGGAACCCGCGGTTCGCCGGGGCGGAGCCGTCGGCGTGGATGGAGACGACCGCGTCGGCCCCGGCCCGCTCCCCGGCGGTGCCCCGTTCGTCGACGCAGGGGCCGACCCCGGCGTCGTCGGGCCGGGTGAGCACGACCCGTACCCCGCCCGCGGTGAGCAGCGCCGAGACCCGCTGCGCGACATCGAAGTTGAACGCGTGCTCGGCGTAACCGGCGCCGGTGGCGGTGCCGGTGGTGTTGCACGGCTTGGTCCCGCCACGCCCGTCCGGGACCGCCCGGGTGATGGCCCGGGAGCTGCTGTTGCCGCCGTTGTGGCCGGGATCGAGGACGACGACCGGTGTCCGGGCGGCCAACGGTGCGGCGGGGACCGGGGCGGCC
>NZ_JAAXKZ010000225.1 GCF_012911875.1 Pseudonocardia bannensis
CGTACTCGGTGTTGTGGAACTGGTCGAAACCCTTCATGTGGATCGTGTGCTTGATCCAGGACTCACCTGCGACCAGGACGCGCAGCGGGGGCGTGCTCAGGGTGTCGGGCACCTGCCCCTCCTCTCGTGATAAACGTTTCTGCTCATGGCATACAGCCGCCGGTGCGCGGCCTCTACCGGGCTGAAAGTAGCCAGGTCCGCGAGAACTGACAAGGGGTAGGAACGTTTCCACCCGGTAACGGGGCTCGAGCGGCTGAACGAGGCGCCTCCGGAGCGCGGCCCGGGGCTCACCGACCGGACGGCCCGTCGGGAGACTCGCTGGGTGGCCGGCCCCTACCGCAACCGCTACCGGATGGTGTGCGGGCCTGCCGAGCAGGCGGGCCGCTAACCCCTCGGCGCCCTCGGGGGCCCAGCGCAGCTCCAGCGGCCGGCCGGGTGCTTCGTCACCGCGGGTGATCGCGCGTACCCATCAATTGGCCGTTGACAAGCCGAGGAGCGGAGGCCAAACTCAGGCGCCATGTTGAACGTTTGTTCAAAGTAGCCCGGAAGATCGGGTCGACGCAGGGCGGCGAGTTCGTCAGGAAGCTCGACCCCCCTGTGACGGAGGCCGAGGCGGTCGCCGTGGGCAGGTCGATTCATCACGAAGGGTGGGATCCTCAGGTGGTCCGCAAGACCAGAGAGCTGGAGCGTGCCGCTCAGGCAGTGCGTTCGGCCGTCGAGGCGCTTGCCTCCGGTGGGCTGGTCGTAGTTGCCGATGACCATGAACGCGAGAACGAGGGCGATCTGATCGCGGCGGGCGCTCTGATAACCGCGGACACGGTGGCCTTCATGGTGCGGCACACGACCGGCATCCTGTGTGCCCCCATGCCTGCCGCCCGCGCTCGGGAGCTGGGGCTTGCGGACATGGTCCCGGAAAGCACGGACCCCCACGGCACCGCGTTCACGATCACCGTCGACCACGGCAGCTGCGGAACGGGCGTGTCGGCACAGGATCGAGCCCTGACTCTGCGGGCCCTGGCTGACCCGGCGGCTGTTGCAGCGGAGTTCACCCGGCCCGGTCACATCTTCCCGCTGAAGGCCCGCGAGGGCGGAGTGCTTACCCGTCCCGGGCACACCGAGGCCGCTGTCGACCTCCTGCACCGAACCGACCTCCCGCCAGTCGCGGTGATCAGCGAGATCCTCGACGAGGACGGTGATATGGCGCGCGGAGACACGCTCAAGCGGTTCGCCGCGGAGCACGGGCTGCCCTTCCTGACGATCGCGGACCTGATCAAGGTCCGCGACGCGGAGCGTGCCGAGGTGCGACGAGTCGCAACGGCGGCGCTGCCCACGGTGTTCGGCGACTTTCAGGCCGCGGCCTACCGCACCAGCGACGGCGCCGAGCACCTGGCGATCGTGCTCGGCGACGTCGCTGCACAGGAGGCCTCCGAAGACGGTGTCCTGGTCCGGGTACACAGCGAATGTCTCACCGGAGACATCATCGGCTCGCTGCGCTGCGACTGCGGCGCCCAGCTCGAGCACGCGCTCGCCGCGATCACCCGCGAAGGCTGTGGCGCCGTCATCTACCTGCGAGGACACGAAGGCCGCGGAATCGGACTGGCCAACAAGATCGCCGCATACAGCCTCCAGGACGACGGCCTCGACACCGTCGATGCCAACGTCGTCCAGGGCCTACCGGTCGATGCCCGCGACTACGGGCACGCTGCGGGCATCCTGGCCGATCTCGGTGTCCACAACGTTCGCCTCATCAGCAACAACCCGGCAAAGAGCGCCGCTCTGCGCGAGCAGGGGCTGTCCGTGGTCGCACAAGTCACAGTCCCCTACGCGGAAAACCCACACAACGTGCGGTACCTCAGAGCGAAGGAGAATCGCATGGGGCACCAGAAATTCGACACAGTCGCGATGTAAGGAATGGTTGTGTTCGCCCCACCTTCGGTGAGCGGTCTGGTGCAGCAGTTGTCGTGGGCCGAGCATCTTGCTCGGTCGATCGCTCAGATCGAGGTGGGTGACTCGGTCAGCGCGGTGTTCGACGGTTCCAACCACATCTTCTGACCGGTCGGATGGCCGACCGCCTGCGGTTTAAGGAGACGCTCATGCTGCTCGACCCCCTCAAGATTCGGGACCTGGAGCTGCCGAATCGGGTCGTCATGGCGCCGATGTCGCAGCGCTCCGCTGACCAGACCGGGTGCGCGAATAGTTGGCATCTGGTGCACTACGGCTCGCGTGCGGTCGGTGGTGTCGGGCTCGTGATGATCGAGGACTCGGCGGTCTCGCCCGAGGGCCGCGGCCACGGCGGCGCTCTTGGCCTCTACACCGACGAGCAGGCCGCGGCGCTGGCGCCCATCGTGGAGTTCTGCCACCAGCAGGGGGCCAAGGTCGGTGTGCAGCTCGGGCACACCGGGCGGAAGGCCTTCGCCGACAGCGACGCGCTCAACCAGGTCGTGGGTGCTACCGGGGCACCCTTCAACGCCTCGAGCCACCAGCCCCACGCGCTGACCGACGAGGAGATCGGCGACCTGGTCGCTGCGTTCGGGCAGGCCGCAGCCAGGGCGAGTCAGGTCGGCGTCGACGTGATCGAGATCCACGCCTCGCACGGGTACCTCATTCACGAGTTCCTCTCGCCGCTGACCAACCACCGCTCAGGCCCGTACGGCGGCGACCCCGAGGCCAACAGTCGCTTCCTGCTCGACATCGTGGAACGGGTGCGCGCAGCCTGCGGGCCGGGAATGCCGCTGTTCGTCCGGCTGGCGATCGACGACCTCGCCGACGGCGGCTGGCATGCTGACGACGCCATCCCGGTCATCAACCAGCTCAGCCGGGCCGGCTGCGATGCCATCGACGCCGCGGCCGGCGGCGCAGTCGAGGGCGCGTCATCGTTCGAGATCCCGGTCGACTTCCGCAACCTCGCCGCACAGGTCCGCGAACGCACTGGTGTGCCGACCATCGTCGCCGGCGGCATCAGCAGCGCAGAAGCAGCCGAAGCCGCGCTTGCCGGCAGCGACTGCGACCTCGTCGCGATCGGACGGCTCCTGCTCACCAACCCCTTCTGGGTCAACTCCCTGAAGGAGTCGACACAGGCCAGATGACCACACCCACGCAAGACCGACCTCGACGCCCGAGCGCACCCTGCTACCCGGCCGTTCCCGAACGAGCGCACCTCCAAGCAGTCCGTCGCTGAGTGGGCCTTACTCGGCCACACAACGCCGCATTCCGACCTCGGGTGGGTGGCGAGAACCCAGCCTCGCCCCACGTTGTCGCAGCTGGTCTGCGGAGCGTCGGATTCGGCCTCGTCCGTTCCTTCCTCGTCACACACGATTCTCGATAATGGAGTGAGTTATGGCATTGAAGTTCTGGGTGACGGCGCCCTTCTTCTACTCGGACATGGATCGCCCGTGGGGCGAGCTGCTGCAGGACATGCTGACGATCGTCGACACCGCCGAGCGGCTCGGTTTCGAGGGTGTCG
>NZ_JAAXKZ010000226.1 GCF_012911875.1 Pseudonocardia bannensis
CGCCTGGGGGCGGCGGCCGGCGCGGACACGCCACAACTGTGACCGCCCCATCGTGGACCTCGAGGGCGCGGTGACGGAACCCCTCACGATGAGCCGTCGACCAGCGGTGTCCGGCCTGTCCCCTCCGTCGCATGGGTCCGCTCGACGACGTCGGGCACCTCCGTCCGGATCGTCCCGCTGCGGCGCGTTCGGGCGTGGTGACCCGGCCACGCACCGACCGTGCCACGCGCGCCCCGCTCCCGCCACGCGCGTTCAACGGCACGCGTGGCGACCAGAACGTGCGCGACGTTCCCGCAGGGCGGAAGCGGGACCGTCGCGCGGCGGGCGGGGCGGCCGATACTGCGGCGGTGGACGGCGACCCGGCGGGGCCGACTGGAACGAGTGGACCGATCCCGCCGCCCTGCGGGCCCTGCGCGGGCTGCTGCCCGGCGTGGTGGCGGCGACTCCCGTCGGCGCGCTCGACGCCCTGCTCCGGACGGCCGCGCGGAAGCTGGTCGGCCGCCGGTTCACCGTGCCGGGCACCGGCGGCGATCTCGTGCTGCGACTGGAGTCGCTGCAGGTGCGGCCCGATCCGATAGGCCTCGGTCTGGGCCAGTTCGACGACGTGCGCGTCGTCGCCACCGATCTCGAGTGGTGCGGCACGGCGTGCCGCCGGCTCGTCGTGGTCTGGCGGAACGTGCACGTGCGCCCGCTGCCGGTACCCGCGGTGGTCTGCGCCCCGGTGACCGTGGAGCTGTCGCTGCTCCCCGAGGTCGTGCGCGAGCGCATCGCGGCCGTCCGGGCCGCCGTACTGCTGGAGGTCGGTCCCGACGGGGAGGCACGGCTGCGCTGGTCGCGACTGCCCACCTGGGGGGCACTCGTCGTGGCTCCCGAGGTGGCGGGGCCCACGCTGCACCTGCAACCGGGAGCGCTGTGGCTCGGCCGGCGCAGGTTCACGCTTCCGCGCTGGCTGCCTCCGGTTCGGCTGAAACTGCCGCCGTTCCCCCGTGGGCTGCAACTGCGCCGGGTCGAGGTCGGCCCCGCGGAGATCGTCCTGCACCTCGTCGCCGACGAGTGGCGCGAGCCGGTGCCGGTGCACCGCGTGATCGCGCTGCTCGCTCAGCTCGGCCCGTTTGATTGACATAGTTAACGATGCTGCGTACTTTAATGAGCACAGGCCACACCGCCGAGCAAAGGACACCGCATGACCGCGCCGACCGAGCAGTTCGTGCAGATCACCCAGCGCAGCCAGGAGGCGGTCACCACCGCCGTCCGCAACTGGACCGACTCCCTGCAGGCCTGCGCCGGCAGCATCACCGACGTCAAGCCGCAGCTGCCCGACGTGAACAGCGCCGTCGACACCGCCTTCGACCTCGCCGCGCAGCTGCTGACCCGCCAGCGCGAGTACGCCAAGACGCTGCTGGCCGCCGGCGCCCAGGCCGCCGAGGCCATCACCGAACAGGCCCGCGCCGCCACCGTCCCGTTCCAGCCGGTCGCGCCGGTCGCCGAGACCGTCCCCGGCGCCCCCAAGCCGGCCCGCGCCGCGCGCAACGGCGTGACCGTCTGACCCGTCCGCTCCACCCCCGACAGCCCCGACAGCCCCGCCGGCTCCGCCCGGCGGGGCTGTCGCGCCTGGCCGGAACCCCCGGCCCGATCCCGTTCCGTACCACTCGTCACCAGAACGGGTTGGGACCCGTCCTGCCGGGACCATCCGCGCCCGAATCCGTTTGGCGTGAACGGAGGACCAGTGGAACGGGGCATCGAGCCACCGTGGCAGCGGACTGTGCGCAGACCCGGGAGCCGCCGACCGGCGAGACGGAACCGGTTCCGGTCGTGGTCGCCGGTGACGTCGTCGCGCACGAACTCGAGCGCCGACTGCCGGACGCCCTCCCCGGCGATCCCGCGCCGCGGGTCGCCGTCGACCTGTCGGGTGTCATGTCGCCGTCCCCCGCCGGTCTCGACGTCCTGCCGCAGGTGCGGGACCGGCTGACCGCCCGTGGCGGCCGGCTCGACCTCGTCAGCCCCTCCCCCGCCGTCGTCCTGCTGCTCCACGACGCCGCGCCGGAGTGACAGGTCCCCTCGCCGGCCGGCGGCCCACACCTCTTTCCCGGCTCGAGGAACGCCCGGAGAGTCTCGACGGTGCGGCGGTGTCGCCTCGTCCGCCGCAGCCGCCGGGGGGAGAGTGTTAAACCTCGCAACGTCTGGGTAACGTGCTAGAAACCTGCTCGGCGCGCCCCTGCGGTCCGAGCCCGGTGAAGGGTGAGGGATGAACCGGAAGGGCCCGCTGGCTGCGGCCGTGCCCACGCATCGTCGCGTGGTCACCCTGCCCGGGCGGGGCCGTACCACCATCTGGGAAGCGCCCGGCCCACCGGGAGCACCGGTGCTGCTCCTGCTGCACGGCGCCACCCTGAACGCCGAGCTCAACTGGTCCGGCGTGATCAACACTCTCGGCCGGCACTACCGCGTCGTCGCACCCGATCAGCGCGGGCACGGCGACGGGCCACGGTGCTCCGTCTTCCGCCTCGAGGACTGCGCCGACGACGCCGCCGCGCTCGCGACGGAGCTCGGTATCGACCGGTTCGTGGCCGTCGGTTACTCGATGGGCGGTTTCGTCGCCCAGCTGTTGTGGCACCGGCACCGGGAGCGCGTCGCGGGACTCGTGCTGTGCTCGACGGCCCGGAACATGTGCGGATCACCATGGGAGCGGTCCGTCGCGATGCTCCTGCCCTCCGCCGTGGCCACCGCCGCCTGGTTCCCTGCGCTGTACCCGCTGGGCGCCGATCTGATCGCCGCCGGGCTGCTCGATCACGACCTCGGACCCGCCGAGCGGAGCTGGGCCCTCGCCCAGATGCGCCGCACCACCCTGCGGAACGCGTTGTCGACCGTGCAGGCCGTGTCCGCGTTCAGTTCCCACGACTGGATCGGCTCGGTCGACGTGCCGGCGGCGGCGGTCCTCACCCGGCACGACCGGGTCGTCCCGGTACGCCGCCAGTGGAAGCTCGCACGCGCCATCCCGGGCAGCACGGTCATCGAGGTCGACGGGGACCACGGCGTCTTCGTCAGCTCCCCGGGCCGTTTCGCGGCCGCGGTGCTCGCCGGCTGCCATGCGGTGTGTGCCGGGCCGGTCGACGAGCTCGACACGGAGCCGACGACCACCGCCTCCTGACCACCCCCGGAGGTCGCCCCGGCCCCGGGCGCCCCACGCGGCAGATCGGCCGCCCGGCGGAGCCGAGAGGTCGGTCGCGGTCCCCGGTCACGGGACAACCGTTGTGGCCGTCAACCACCTCACCGAGGTTCGGCAGGTCGACCGGATCTCCGAGGTGGGCGCTGTGCGCCGGCACCGTCGCCCGGGACCCCGACTCACACTCCCGAGGACCCCGACTCACGCACCTGAAAACACCGGCTCGCGCACGTCGAGACCCGACTCGCGGGCGGGGCGGCCCCGACCCGCGAGTCGGGGTCTCCCCGCCCGCG
>NZ_JAAXKZ010000227.1 GCF_012911875.1 Pseudonocardia bannensis
TGTGCTGCACCCCGCGCAGCACCTGCGACGCGTCCAGGTAGTTCAGGCACCCGACCTCGTCGTCCGGACCCCACTTACCCCAGTTGCTGGGCGCGTCGGCACCCAGGAACTCACCCATCGCGGGGGCGTCAGACATCCTCGTCTCCTCACAGGAACTGAACACTCTGTAGCCGGGCGAGCGTTCGCACGGCTGATGTTTAGAGAATGATGCAGATCACCCAGCAGTGCGTCAAGACTTGAGTTCTGCCGTAACCGGGACCACTGTGTTCAGTTAATCTAAACGACCGGCGTGATCAGGAGGGGTGGCCATGACGGCAGCAGGTGGCGGTGGCCGGCCCGCCGACGCAACGCTCGGGGCACAGGTCCGCGCCGCTCGGATGGCGCAGAAGATCAGCCTGCGCGCGCTGTCGCACAGGCTCGGGGTCAGCCCGGCGACGGTCAGCCAGATCGAGAACGGTCGAACCGGTCTCAGCGTCGTGCGCCTCGGTCAGATCGCCGACGTACTGAACCTCACGGTGCCCCAGATCCTCGACATCGTCGTGGACCCGGAGGCGCCGGACGTCTCGCCCGCCTCGGCATCGCCGCACCCTCCATCCGCAGCACACTCGACCGCGGAAAACGGTGACCCTCCGGACTGGCGCACCTACGCGCCACTGGATTTCGATCCCGTGCTTCGCGCGGCACTCGAAGAGATCCTGGAAATCGGCTACCACGGCGCGACCGTGCGCGGAATCGCGTCCCGATGCGACCTGTCGGTCTCCGGGCTCTATCACTACTACACGAGCAAACAGCACATGCTGCTCACCATCCTCGACCGCACCATGACCGAGCTGCTCCAACGCGCCGAAACCGCCCGCAGCGAGGGCCGTGATCCCGTCGAGCGGTTCAGCCTGCTCATCGAGCACCTCGCTCTGTTCCACACCCATCGCCGAGAACTCGGTTTCGTCGGCGCGAGCGAGATGCGCAGCTTGGATACCGAGAATCGCATCAAGATCGCCACCATGCGGACCCGCCAGCAACGCATGGTCGACGAGGAGGTGGAAGCGGCCGTCCGCGACGGGCAGTTTCGCAACGACCATCCCCATGAGGCCTCCCGCGCGGTCGTCACCATGTGCACGGCGCTGCCCAACTGGTGGCGGCCCGATGGCCCCCTCAGCGCCGAGCGGGTCGCCCAGCAGTATGTCGGCTTCGCTCTCGACCTCATGCAGTACAGGTCGGTAGCTGCCCGGTTCCCTGGCTGAGGCGCCTCCCGGCCTGAAGACCGGGCGCAGCCAGGGTGACGGCACGTTCTACAAGCAGCCGCCCGCCGAGATCACCCCGTACTCGGGCCGGTCGGCGGAGGGCCGGCTGGTCGAGATCGCGATGTCGCCGGACTCGGTCACCCTGGCCGTGGAGATCGGCGCGGAGATGGGCGCGAAGACGGCGACCTTCGTGCAGTTCCCGATCGAGCAGCACGAACCGCTGATCGGCCTTGTACAGCAATGTCCTCGCGTCGCTGCCACCGACCGGGCACCTGGGATCGAGGACCTGCGAACCGCCTTCCCGGGGCTGTACGACAACTTCGACCTTCCCTCAGACGCACAGATCGAGGAGGTCGACGACCGCGGGGCGGTCGTCGACACCCACCTGTGGCGCGACTCCCAGCCGATGATCCGCTTCGCGCCCGGGGACGAGACCTACCTGGCCACCGACCCGTGCCCCTGCGGGCGCACGTACGTGCCGGACCTCGGCCGGAGTTCCGCATCCTGGTGCGCAAGGCCGGCGCGCTCGACGAGCTGAGCGTGCAGGCCGAGCTCGGCCACGGGACCGTCGCCGAGCTGGACGCGCTCCCGTCCGGGGAGGGTGAGGCCCGCCGCGCCGCGCTCGTGCGGCGGACCGAGGAGGCGCTGAAGCGGGCCCTTCACATCCGCGTCGCGGTCGAGCTGCTGAAGCCCGGGACCCTGCCGGAGACGACGTTCAAGGCCCGTCGCGTCGTCGACGAGCGGCCGCGAAGCTGACGACCGGAGGGGGCAGCATCAGGATGTCCCCGCCGGCCTGCGCCGTGTCGTGGTCGAGCCGGTCGTCAGCCCGGCTCGACCAGTCGGGCCCAGCCGGCCCGGACCGCGGCCAGGGCCTCGGCCGCGGTCACGGTCAACCGGATCACCGAGTCTCCCGCCACCGCGCTGACGGCCGCGAGCAGGTGCGAGATCAGGTGATCCCGCAGGACCTGCGACTGATCGACCCCGAATCGAGCGGCCACCGCCCGCAACTCCTGGGAGCGAGCACGCTAGGCCCTCTCGCGATGGTGGACCAGGGCCTGCTCGACGGCGCCGCGGCGCCGCTGCGCCACGGCCAGCTCCCGCAGCAGATCGGTGTCAGCCCGCGGGATGAGCGCCGCGATCGCCTCGCGCGCCGCGTCCGGGGTGTTGCCCAGCTCGGGCCGGGCGATCAGGTCGAGCACGGTCTGCTCGACCGTGGTCACCCATCCCTGGCCCAGCTCGGTCCGATACCGCTGGACGTCGAGCCGGGCGACGTCGCGCCGCACGAACAGCACCTCGGCCTTCCGGTCGGTCAGCTGCAGGGTGCGGCGATGTCGGGCCACGGCCACCACGGCGACGTTGAGGGCGCGCGGGATGGCCGCGTGGACGCGGGCCGCGCTGATCCCCATCAGCGCCGCCTCGCCGGTGTGGCCACCGGTGCCGGCGATCGCGAGCGCGGCGGCTTCGAGGGGCGGCAGCCAGTCCGCGCCGACCGCGTCGTCGGGGACCGCCGCGAACAGACCCGGGGCGAGCCGGTGCAAGGCCCCGCGACGTTCGAGCCGGGCGAAGTCGGCCCGGGGGTTGGCGTAGACCTCCTGGGCGTCGATGGGACGCAGGACGCGACCACGGCTGAGCAGCGCCGGCGGAACCCGCGCGGCGGCATGAGCGCCCATCACTGTCAGCTCCGTAGTTCAAAACACTACGCTCGTGACAGTGATGAAGGTAGGTCGCGGCGGGGCAGCGCGCCACCGCCACCCTGGACCTGCGTCGAGGCGCCCTCGACCCACGGCCGGCCCGCCGCACCGCAGCCCGGGCTCACAATGTGCCGGTGCGGGGATGGCCATGACCGGGGCGAGCCTTCCTCCGGGCCGCGCCGCGATGATGCGGGCGCACCCGACCCTCGGGGCGGCGGCGATGGCCACCGCGGTGCTGTCCGTCGCGCTGCGCTCGGCCGGACAACCGGCGCTGTCCGCGGTCTGGCTCGCCCTCGCCGTCGCGGTCTGGCTGGCGCTGGTGGCTGCCGTCGGCGGGCAACTGGTTCTGGACCGGGCCGGCTGGCGCGCGGTCGCGGGGACCCCGCCGGCGCTGACCGGGGTCGCCGCCACGGCGGTGCTGGGGACCCGGCTGTCGATGGCGGGGTGGGCGTGGG
>NZ_JAAXKZ010000228.1 GCF_012911875.1 Pseudonocardia bannensis
GGTATCGCACCGCCGCCGCGGCGCTCCGACCCGCATGGAACACCGCCATCGGATCCGACCTGCAAGACCCTCGCATCGACGGCCCGCGGACACGCGCCTCGGCAGTTATGAACTCCTACCTTGCCCATCTCATGGCCGTGGCCGGCCAAGAGCCCGCGATCAGCGACGTCTTCCTCCGGGTGATCGGCCTCGAAGCCCCACCCTCGGCTCTGCTCCGTCCGGCAGTGGCAGTCCGGGTAGCCCCGCTCGATCCTTCACCGCAGGGGTGTGCAGGTTCGCCGGGCGGCCCTGACAGAAGCCGCCTGATCGCCATGGCTGATCATGAGGGCCTCCAACCGGCAGCGGCATGACGGCGACCGGATGGTCATTCTGGGGTCCTCCCGCCTTCTTGCCCTCGTCTCTGCGCAACGTGGCGGGACGGCCGCCCACCCGGGACCAACGCCAGACGGGGCGGCCCGAAGATCTCCGCGGGCAGGGCGACATGGTTGACGGGCGCCGAAGCGGTCCCTGCCACCGGCGCAAGGTCAGACGCTACTCAGCCCTTTGCTCTGGCGAAGCCGTCCGGTCCAGCGTCGTATACGCAGTCGATCTGGCACGACGACAGGAGGTCTAGCGTCCGACCCTGTCCCATCCGAGGGGACCGACGACAGCCCGAACCACAGCGGCGTGACACGGGACGCGACACGAACCTAAGGCACCTCATGCGGTCCACGGTGGCGGGAGAGGCAGCGGGCGTGGCAGTAGTTGCAGGTAGGGGCCGTGGTGGATGCGGACGGCCCGCCTTGTAAGCGGTAGGTCGTCAGTTCGATCCTGACCTCCGGCTTCAGGTCTGAGCATCGTCGAGCACCTGTCCGATCGTCCGCCCGGTCGTTGTTCGTCAGCGCGATCCCGCAGCGACCAGTGCCGCGGTGATGGGCTCGAGTTCGGCGATCAGCTCGGCGAGCTCGGCGGCGGAGAGGGCGTCGTACGGCGGGGCGGCGAGCTCGTCGGTGAGGGCTTCGACGCGGTGCTTGGTGTCGCGGCCGGCGTCGGTGAACCAGCCGTCGGTGTCGACGAGCCCGCGCTCGCGCAGCCCGTCCATGACCTCGGCCAGCCGCTGCTTCGGCAGGTGGTGGAGGCGCCCAAAGGATTCCGGCGGGTGGATGCCCATCTCCAGCGCGGACAGCACGTGGGCCTCCGCACCGCCGATGTGCGCTGCGAGGAGGGCGGCGACGTGCCCGTCCCCGCGGTGCTCGCGCAGCATGGTCGCGGAGTGCCACAGCCGGGTGACCGGGTCGCTGGGCACTGGAAGGGTGCGCCATCCGGCGTACATCACCCGACCTTGCGTGGGCGCGCTCGTCGCGGCCTTGGTGGTCAGGTCGGCGGCGCGCGCCAGGCCGGGGGACTCGGCCAGCGCCGCGCCGAGGATCCGCCGTACGGAGGCCGCGCTGCCCCGTTGCCACGCGGCGAAGGAGGTCTCCGGCGGGATGGTCTCCCACGCGCTCGGGATGTGCCGCGCAGCCTCCCCGTCGGCGAAGCTGTAGAAGGCTGCGTGCACGACCTGTGCCGGCACCCGTCCCAGTGGCGCGGCGCGGCTGGCGAAGTAGCCGTCCCAGTAGGTGCGGTGGCCGAGCGCGGCCAGCTCTTCGTTGGACTCGTCGGCGAGGTAGGTGACCAGGCAGATCGGCTCGAGGAGCCCGAACATGCGGCGGGCGGTTCTCGTGGTGTGCATGACTGATCCGACTCGGCGAGCGCCTCGGACTCATCGGTTCCGCCGGACAACCGACGCAACCCCTGGGGCGACGCGCGACTGACAGCGTCCGTCGTCCTGGTGTGGGGCCATCCGTGGGGCGAAATACCGTCGCGTGGTGTGGTTGAGGTGGCGTCAGTGACCCACGCCGGGGGCATCGTCGCTGGTAGAGGCCAGATGATACGTGATCCGGCCGCCTCTTGATCCGCGGGTTCAGGGTTCGGTCTCCTGGGGGCCAGCATGTACTACCTGCACGTTCGGTAGGGAGGTGCTACTCGCCCACGTGCCGAGCCGGCGGCCAGACGTGGTCCATCACGCTGACGCGCGGAACCCGGCCTCCTCGGCGGCGGTGGCAATGCGGGTCAGGTCGTCGGCCGGCCCCGCCGGGCCGGAGGGGTAGGTGAAATCCGCGATGTGCAGACCGCTTTTCACGATGTCCTCGGTGCCTTGTCGTCGATCAGCGGTTTCGACGCCAGCTGCTGCGACCTGCCCGGATGTCATCTGAAGGTGGCCCTGCTGGTGCCCGGTTCGGTTCAGGTGGGCACGGTGGCGGGGTGCTGGGCGGAGAGGGCGTGCGCGGTGGTCGCGGCGGCGGGCTGGAACTCGGCCAGCAGCGCGGTGATCTCGGTGGTCGCGGCGGCGACGTCGGCCTCGGCGTCGTCGTGCAGCCCTTCGACCACGACGAGTGCCCGGGTGGTGGTCGGCCGGGTCGCGCTCTGGGCGCTCTGCCGCCAGCACCAGCGCCGGGCGCAGGCGACGCCGGCGCGGTCGACGAACACCACCTCCCCGGGCTCCGGTGCGCCGGCTTCGGCCGCACCGAGGTCGGTGAACCGCTCGGTGCCGGTGGCGAACCGGACGGTGATGCCGCCGTCGATCCCGGCGAGGTCGACCACGGCGACCGGCAGCGCGTACCGGATCGACACCAGGTTGCCGAGGTCGACGAGGGTGTTGATGGAGGGGATGTCGCCCTGTTTGGTCAGCCGCCGCAGCAGTGCCTCGGGGGCGCTGCGGTACTGGGTGGGCTTGGCCCCGAACGCCGCGAACGCGCGGCGCCAGGCCGCGATGGACGGCAGCTCGGCGATCGGCGTGGTCGCGAGCCGCTGCGCGACGTCCCGCTGGGCGGCGCGGTAGCGCTCCAGCAGCGCGGGCGGCGTCGATCCATTGGTCAGCCGGGACGCGGCGACGATCCCGGCGTGGATCGCCGGGTACCGCTCCAGGACGGCGGGGTCGTAGCGGAACACGTGCGGAAGACTAGGTGTTCTGCCCGGACAGGTTGGGGACGCGGCTGGCGGGTGGATGGCCGCCGATTCCGGTGTGTCCGCGGTGGTGATTGTAGAAGTGCAGCCAGCCGGGTAGGGCGGCTCGACGCTCGGACTCGGTCCGGTAGGGGCGGGCGTAGGCCCATCGTCGAGCAGGGTGCGGTGGAAGCGTTCGATCTTGCCGAAGCTCCTATGGGTGTCAACCCGTGAGCGGTGCCGCCGGTTGTGGCTGGGTGAGCAGCTTGTAGACCTCGCGGGCTATGTGTCGTTTGAGGGAGCGGATGATCTCCTTCTTGGTCTTGCCCTCGGCGGTGCGACGGGCGAGGTAAGCGCGCGTCGGCGCGTGCCAGGCCATGCGTGTGACGGCGAGGATGTAGAGGGCGTAGTTGGCCTGTC
>NZ_JAAXKZ010000229.1 GCF_012911875.1 Pseudonocardia bannensis
GGGGCGAAGTGTTCGGCGACGACGTCGTCGCCGCCGCGATGATCGACCGCCTCGTCCACCACGCCGAGGTCATCTCCCTCAAGGGCGACAGCTACCGGCTCAAGGACCGCGACCTCGGCCGCGTCCCGCGAGCAAGACCGACAACTAAAGACCAGCAGCAATCAGGTGGGTCAGATTTCAGACGGACCACGCCGGGTCAGGGTTCGGCCGGTATTGACATGTGATGCGACCAACTATTCTCTTTAATCCGCGGGTTCGGGGTTCGATCCCCCGGGGGCCCACCAGGCTTGACCAGCACATTCGCTGCTGAAGCGGTTCGCGACATGCATGGCGTGGGATCAAATGTGTGACATAGCTGGGTTATCCTGGATCGGCGGCGGGCGGCGCAAGGCGACGGAGCGGCAATCGGGAAGCCTCGAGGAGCTCCCAAGCGGTGCCCTGCGCGTCACCGTCTAGGCGGGCATTGATCCCGTCACGAAGCGACGTCACCGGCTCCGCGAGCTCGTCCCGGCAGGTGCCGATGCGTGGACCGAGGCGGAAAAGGTTCTGCGGCGACTCGGCAATCAGGTCGACGAGCGCCGTATCCCAAGATGAACGCCACGGTCAACCAGTTGCTGGATCAGCACTTCGAGCTGCTGACCCTGGAGCGCTCGACCATGGATACCTACGTCCGGTACGCGGACAAGCACATCCGGCCCTTCATGGGGCGAACGCCGATTGGGTCCCTCGACGCCGGGGTGTTCGGCTCGCTCTACGCCGAGCTGCGTCGGTGCCGGAACCACTGCGACCGCAGCGCCTACGTCGAGCACCGGACGGAGCGGGCCCATGGGTGCGACACGCGTTGCCGACCGCATGTCTGCTCGCCGCTCGGTGCGTCGACGATCCGGCAAATCCACTTCGTGCTCAGCGGCGCGCTCAAGAGGGCGGTCCGGTGGCGTTGGC
This sequence comes from Pseudonocardia bannensis, assembly GCF_012911875.1. Taxonomy (GTDB): domain Bacteria; phylum Actinomycetota; class Actinomycetes; order Mycobacteriales; family Pseudonocardiaceae; genus Pseudonocardia; species Pseudonocardia bannensis. Next base: position 943 of record NZ_JAAXKZ010000229.1, read on the forward strand.
TCGCGACGAACCCGATCGCCGAAGCCGAGCCGCCGCCGGCTCCGCGGCCGAGCCCGCAGCCGCCAAGCGCACAGGAAGCTGCGCGGATCCTCGCCGAGACGTGGAAGGACCCGGATTGGGTCTGCTGGTCTGGGTGGCGATGGGATCTGTTGCCCTTCGGGGGCAGCAACGGATCTTGGGGAGGATCCGCCAGGTCTTGAGCTGCGCGTTGCCCCGCTCGCCCGGTCCGCGCTGACGGGCATGGGCGGAGTTCAGGTTTCGCTGGTTGCGCGAGAGCCTGCGAGGTTCGCCGGTGTGGGGTCGGCGGGGCGACGTCGTTGTGGGACGTCGAACCCGGCACCGCGATAGCCGTGATCGACGATCACCTTCACCCCGGCCGCACCGAGGGCGTCGAGGATGCCGTGTTCGTGGGCGGCTCCCATATCGTGGCGGGCTCCCGGCAGCGCGGGTGAGGCCCAGATCAGCCGCCCGGCAGGGTCCGCGATGACCTGCACGTTCACGCCATGGCACTGGTGCTTCCCCGGACAGCGCCGGGGCCGTCCGTCGGGGATGGGCGGCGGACCGCGGAGGGGGCAACGGTACTCACGACCGTAGGCCCGTCCACCTGGGCCGCTGGTCCGACGCCACGTTCGGGGTCGTTCTTCGGTCGATCGGGTGAGCGCGCCAGCGGGTGTTGATGAGCACGAACACCTGGCTCACCGCTCGCCGCGTCACCTCTCAAGGTGCGTCGGGGCCGCCGAGAGCGCGTCGGTCAGCAGCGCGACGAGCGCCTCGTGCTGCACGTCGGCCGACGATCCGACCTCCTCCTCGGAGCCGTCGAGCGCTTGGGCGGCGAGGCCGGCCTTGTTGTCGATCAGCTCGGCGATCCTGGCATCGATCGTCTGGGCGGCGATGATCCGCCACGCGGTGACCGGCTCCGTCTGGCCGATGCGGTGGCTGCGGTCGATGGCCTGGGTCTGTTCCGCGGCGGTCCAGGAGAGCTCCGACAACACAATGTTCGAGGCGACCTGCAGGTTGAGGCCCACGCCGGCCGCGGTCAGCGAGCAGACCGCGACGGCGACGCCGGGGTCGTTGACGAAGGCGTCGATGTTGCGCTGCCGCACTGTGGGCGTCTGGTCGCCGCGGATCGAGGAGAACCGGACCCCCTGTTTGGTGAACGTTTCCTCGGCGGCGTCCATCACGTCGACGTGCTTGGCGAAGAAGACCACTTTGCCTGCGCTGCGCGCGAGCTGTGCGGCGTAGTCGGCGGCGAGGCCGGCCTTCGCCTGGCCGATGCGGCGCATCATGGTGAACACGTTGTCGCCGGCCGCGGACGTGGCCGCGTCCTTCTGCTCCCACCTGGCCACCTGGCGCACGAGGTCGTGGTCGATGCCGTCGGTGCTCTCGACGACGGCGCCGGACCGCCGGGTGGCGAGGGCGTCGGAGTAGCGGGCCACCATGCGTCGCGCGAGCTCACGTTCGGCGGCCCGGATCGACCGGCCCGCAGCCCCGTCGAGCTCGATCGGGAGGTCGGCGATGCGCCGCGCCGGGATGTCGGCGGCCACGTCGACCTTGCGACGACGGACGATGCCGAGGTCCACGACGCTCCTGCGGGCGGCAGGGTAGAAGCCCGGATCGGCGGGCGTCAGGCCGGTCTCGGTGAGGGCGTCCATCAGCTCGGCCCGCGGTTTCGTCCCGTCGATCCAGCCGAGGAACTGCCAGATCGCGAGGAAGTCCTCGATGTCGTTGATCAGCGGGGTGCCGGTGAGGGCCATCAGCAACGGACGCGCGGTGAAGGACCGGATGCGTTCGGAGAGCTCCAGGACGTGCCGCGAGCGCTGGGAGGCCTTGTTCTTGATGAAGTGCGCCTCGTCGACGACCATTCCGCGGAAGCCGAAGTCGCCGAGCCACCCCACATGCCGGTCGAGCACCTCGTAGTTGACGACGACGATGTCGGCGAAGCCGTCGATGGAGTCACCGTTGCCGTGGATCACCGTCGCCGAGCGGCGGGGTGTCCACAGACCGGCCTCGCGCACCCAGTTCGTCTTGACGACGTTGGGCACGACGACGAGCAGGGGGTAGGCGTTCGCCGCCTCCGCGGCGAGCAGCGCCTGGGCCGTCTTGCCCAGCCCCGGCTCGTCGGCGAGCAGGAAGGTCCGGTGGCCGGCCTGGGCCGCGGCGACCAGCCGGGCCTGGTGCGGCATGAGCTCCCGGCCGCCCGGCGCTCTCCGGAGGGACGGCGCGGGGGGGGTCATGCACGCCGAGGCACCGCCACCGGCGCGCTCGAACGACCGCAGCAGCGGGCCGAGCAGCTCCCAGCCGGCCAGCGGGGTCGGACGGGGTGCGCTCGGCCGGGCGGCCGAGAAATCGGGGGCGAGGAAGGGGATGGCCAACTGCCGCGGGACGACCGACTGCGGCACCACCCGGGGCTTGGTGGGGGCGGC
>NZ_JAAXKZ010000022.1 GCF_012911875.1 Pseudonocardia bannensis
CTGGAGATCCCGGGCGGCGAAGGGGTAGCGGGGCTGTGTTGGGGGCGTCGGAGTACTCCCCGATCCACTCGTCGCGCCACGCCGTGTCGTAGCGCTGCTCGTTGCAGTGCGGGTCGTAGACGGAGATCAGTTCCCGGGCGACCATCTCCCGGTGCCCCCGCCCGCCGCCCGGGATCTCCAGGGTGGCGATGTGCACCTTCCACTTCGACCCCGCGCGCTGCACCCAGCAGTGCGCCCGGCGGTGCTTGAACGGGAAGCCCTCCGCGGACAGGTCGTCGGCGTGCCCGACGTAGACGACCGCGTAGCGCTCCCGGTCGGGGTCCGGCTTGTAGAAGATCGCGTAGACACCCGGCTCGGCCGGCGGGGTCCACCCGCCCAGCAGCCGCGGGCCGGAGAACGCGTAGCCGGCGAGCGAGCCGAGCCGGATCACGCGTCCGAGTCCTCGTCCTCGCTGATCGCCTCGACGCGCACGATCGGGAACACCGGCAGGCCCGCCGTGCGCACGGCGTCCTCGAAGGTCGCCGTCCCGCGCTCGATGGCCTCCTCGCGCGTCTCGGCGAGCACGACGACCTGCGCCCCGTAGCGGTTGCTACCGATCCCGGTCGCGATGCCGCCGCTGGTCGCCACGGCGTCAGCCAGTTCGACGACCTCGTCGTGGGACACGATGCGGTCGCCCTCGGCCTCGACGCCGACGCTCCACCGGATCGTCATCCGGCTCTCCTTCCACCGGTGAGATGACTAGCCCAGCTCGGGGAGCAGGTCGGCCAACTCTTCCAGACTGCTCAGGTCGTGACCGGACAGCAGCAGGTCGATGTGCGGGTCGGCGACCATCATGGCGACCGTCTGCGGCCGGTAGTTCGCGTTGTTCTGCTTGTGCGGGTTCATCCACACGATGCGGTGGCTCAGCCGCGAGAGTCGCTCCATCGCCGTCGCGAGCACGTCGGGGTCGCCCCGGTCCAGGCCATCGGAACAGATCACCACGATGCCCCCGCGTGCCATCCCCCGCCGGCCCCAGTGCCGCACGAACGCGTCGAGCGACTCGCCGATCCGGGTGCCGCCCTCCCAGTCGACGACGAGCCCCGCGGCCCGCTCCAGCGCGTCGTCGGGCTTGCGCGTCTCCAGCGACGCGGTGAGGTGGGTGAGCCGGGTGCCGAAGCAGAAGACCTCGACCTTGGCCGAGGCCCGCTTGGCCGAGTACGCGAACTGCAGCAGCGCCCGCGAGTAGTCGGCCATCGACCCGGAGATGTCCAGGATGAGGATCAGCGGGCGCAGCCGGAGCCGGCGACGCCGCCAGTGGAGATCGACCATCTCGCCGTGCATCCGCAGTGACCGGCGGATCGTGGCGCGCAGGTCCGGCCGGCGCCCCCGCCGCGCCGGGCGGGACCGACGGGTGCGCCGCCGCGGCGGGGTCAGCCTGATGCGCGCCATGATCCGGCGCAGCGCCTCCAGCTCACCGTCGGTGCACGCGGCGAAGGACTTGCGCTTCAGTGTCTCCGCATCGGACGCCATCAGGCCCAGCACGGTCTCCTCGTCGGGCTCCTCGGCACCCGGGTCGACGGCCGGGATCTCCAGCACCGTCTCGGCCTCGGGTTCGGCCCGGGCCTCGATCTTCACGAGGTCCTGCACCGGGTTGCCCGCGTCGAGGAAGAACTCCTTGAACACCCGGTCGTAGACGACGATGTCGTCACCGCGGGTGACCAGCGAGACCCGCCCGCCCCAGTACAGGTCGACGAGGTCGGTCGGGTCCAGCGGCGTCATCGCGGCACAGAACGTCAGGACGTCCCCCGTCCCGACCGAGACGCCCTCGGCGCGCAGTGCCCGGCCGAACCCGACGAGCACGCCGACGAGTCCGGGCGAAGCCGTCGTCGTCACCGCTACCGCGAGGTGATCTCGTCGAGCCGGGACCGCACCAGTTCCTCGTCGTCGTGCTCCTTCACGACCGACCCGAGCGTGAGGCCGGCGGCCTCGGCGTCGAGTTCGGACTCGCCGAGGAAGTCGAGCATGCGGGCCCAGTCGATCGTCTCCGCGACACCTGGTGGCTTGGCCAGGTCCATCTCGCGCAACCGGTTCACCGCGGCGACGACCTTGGCCGCGAGCTCCGTGGACACCGACGGCTCCCGCACCGTGACGATCTCGATCTCACGCTCCGCGGAGGGGTACCCGAGCCAGTGGTACAGGCAGCGGCGCTTGAGCGCGTCGTGCAGCTCGCGGGTGCGGTTGGACGTCAGCAGCACCAGGGGCGGGCGGGCGGCCTTGACCGTGCCCACCTCGGGGATGCTGATCTGGAAGTCCGACAGCACCTCGAGCAGGAAGGCCTCGAACTCGTCGTCGGCACGGTCCACCTCGTCGATCAGCAGCACCGCGCCGTCGCCGGCCTTGATCGCCTCCAGCAGCGGGCGCTCGAGCAGGAACCGCGGACCGAACAGCTTGTCGACGACGGCGTGATCGTCGGCGGGGTCGTCGGCGGGGTCGTCGGCGGAGCCGGGCAGGCGGCGCTCGGAGAGCGCCCGGATGTACAGCAACTGGCGGGCGTAGTCCCATTCGTACATCGCCTGGTTGGTGTCGATGCCCTCGTAGCACTGCAGCCGGATGAGCTTGCGTCCCAGGACCGTGGCCAGCGTCTTGGCCAGCTCGGTCTTGCCGACGCCGACCTCACCCTCCAGGAGGATCGGGCGGTCGAGCGACATCGCGACGTACACCGCGGTGGCCAGCCCGCGATCCGCCAGGTACCCGCCCGCACGTAGCGTCTCGGTCAGCTCGGCGACCGAGCCCGGTTGATTCACGAAGCGTTCTCCTCAGATACGGGCAGCGCCACCGGGCAGGGGACGGTCAGTCGGAGTCGGGGTGGCGGATCATCTCCCCGATGCTCACGCCCCCGGGGCGCAGCTTGCCCTCGCGTTCGAGCCGGGCCCGCCACGCCGATCGCAGATCGGGGTCCACCGGGGTGTTGGTCCCCTCGGGCCCCGAGGGGACCGCGTCCGGCGCCATGCCGCCGAATCCGATGTCCTTCATGTTCCTGCAGACCTTGGTGTGGCCGGTGCCGAATCGCTCCTCCAGCTCGGCGCTGGTCTGCCCCCGGGCTGACCAGATTCCACGCAACACCGACATCGCCTGCCGTTGCTCGTCGCCGTGGTCGTGGGCCGGTCGTGGGTCCTGGTGGTCTCCGCTCATGCCCGGCACCCCTCTCCGCTCGCGGTCGACCGTGGTGGGTCCGAGCATCGTGGCCCAGTGCCGGACCCCCGACAAATCACACTTAAGTCTTTACTTAGGTCCGCCCGGGATGATGGGGGTCACACTACTCACATGACGTTGACACAGTTGTCTGCGTTCGTTCTCGTGGCGCGCCTCGGCTCGGTGAAGGCGGCGGCCAACGCCCTCTCGGTCAGCGAACCCGCCGTCTCCCAGGCGCTCGCGGCGCTCCGGAAGTACCTGGGTGATCCCCTGCTCACGCGTGCCGGCAACGGGATGACGATGACGCCGGGGGGCAGCAGGCTGCTGAGCATCGCGGCGCAGATGGTCGCGCTGGGCGCCGAGGCGGAGGCGGCGGTCCGGTCGGCCAAGGGCGCTCCGGAGCAGCTGCGGCTGGTGGCCCCCAGCACGATCGTGGAGTTCGTGGCCGGGCCCCTCGCCGATGCCTTCACCGCCCGGTCGTCGGGCTCGATCGAGGTGTCCGCGGGCGTGGCCGCGACCGACGAGATGGCGGTGCTGGTCTCGCAGCGCCTCGCCGACCTCGCGCTGGGTCCGAACCTGGGCGCCGACCGCAGCCTCGGCCTGGTCAGCGAACCCGTCTTCCGATGCCGGCTCGTGGTGCTCGGCGCCCCGGACACTCGGTTCCGGGGGTCCCCGGCGCAGTGGCCCTGGCTGGTCGAGTCGGCGGCGACGGACCCGAACAGCGACGTCAGCCGGTTGCTGCGCGCGCTCGGTGTGCCCGAGTCCCGGCTGAGCGTGTTCCCCAACCAGACCGCGGCGTGGGATGCGGCAGCCCGGGGTGCCGGGGTGGCCCCGGCCATCGCGCATCTCGCCGTGCACCAGCTACGCCGCCGTGAGCTGACGGTCATCGACATCCCGGGCACGCCGATGGACGTGGTCTGGCACGCGACGACGCTGCCCCTCGACCGGCGCTCGGTGGCCGCCGGCTCGCTACGGCACTTCCTCGGCACACCGGAGGCGATGCGGCTGCTGCGCGCCCCGGGCTCCGGGGTGCCGCCGTCACGGTTCCGCCCGCCCGTCTACGTCACGATCTGGAGCTGACCCGGACGGGCCGGCCCGCCCCGGTCGGCGCTCCCCCACCAGCTCGCGCACGGCGGCCGGTGTGCCCAGCCCAAGCGCCGCGCCCGCGAGCGAGCGCGCCCGGTCCATGTCGAGCTCGCGCACCGCTTCCTTGATCCGCGGGACCGCGGGTGGCGCCACGCTGAGCTCGCGCACGCCGAGCCCGAGCAGCACCGCGACGGCCTGCTCGTCGGCCGCCAGCTCACCGCAGACCGCGACGAGGGTGTCCGGTCCGGCGCCCCGGCACACCGCGTCCACCAGCGCCAGCACGCCCGGGTCGAGCGCGTCGGCGAGTCCGGCGACGGCGTCGTTGCCGCGCTCGGCGGCCAGCGCGTACTGGGTCAGGTCGTTGGTGCCGATGCTCAGGAAATCGACGTGCGGGGTGAGCACTGGCGTCTTCAGCGCCGTCGCCGGCACCTCGACCATGATCCCCACCTGCAGCCCGTCCGGGCGTCCGCGTCCCTCGCGGGCGATCGCGTCGTCGAGCATCCGGCGGGCGGCCAGCAGTTCGTCGAGCGTGCTGACCATCGGGAACATCAGGCTCACCGGCGCGTCGTGGGCCACCCGGACCGCGGCCAGCAGCTGATCGGCCAGCAGGGCCGGGCGCGCCAGCCCGAGCCGGATCCCGCGGAGTCCGAGGAACGGGTTCGCCTCCGCCGGCACGGGCAGGTAGGCCAGCGGCTTGTCCCCGCCCACGTCCAGGGCCCGCAGAGTGATGCGCCGGCCGCCGAAGGCGTCGGCGATCGCACGGTAGGCCGCTTCCTGCTCCTCGACGTCCGGGGGGTGCTCCCGGCCCAGGAACAGGAACTCGGTGCGGACCAGCCCGGCCAGATCGGCGCCGAACCCGGCCGCCGCCACGGCATCGGGAAGCGACCCGACGTTCGCGCCGACGAGGACACGGGTGCCGTCGCGGGTGGTCGCGGGGGCGGCCGCCCGGGCCCGTACGTGCTGTTCCCGCGCGGCGAACGCGCCGGCCCGGGCCTCGAAGTCACGCAGGACCGCGTCCGGCGGATCGACGATGAGCTCACCGGTCCCCCCATCGAGAGCGATCGGGGTGCCGTCGGCGACGTCGAGCACGGCCGCTCCCGCGCCGACGACGGCCGGGATACCACGGGCCCGCAGCAGGATCACGCTGTGGGCGGTGGGGCTGCTGTAGGCGAGGACGACACCCGAGACGTCCGCGGGGTCCAGTTCCGTCGCCTCGGCCGGTGTGAGATCGCCGGCCACCAGCACCCCGGACGGCCGGGGCCACCCGCGGTCGTCCGGACCCTGCAACGCGCGGAGCACCTGGTCGCCGACCGCGAGCACGTCCGCCGCCCTGGCCTGCTGGTACGCATCGGGCAGGGCCGCGAACTCCCCGGCCACGCGGCGCACCCCGCCGGCCCAGGCGGGCGCCGCGGCCTCGCCGCCGTCCACCCGGGAACGGACCTCGTCGAGCAGGCCGGTGTCGTCGAGCAGCAGCAGGTGCGCGTCGAAGATGGCGGCCTCGGCCGTCCCGACCTCCTGCGCGGTGCGCGCCCGCACCCGCTCGATCTCCTCACGCACCGCGGCCAGCGCCGCGGTCAGGTCACGCCAGGCCCCGGCCGGGTCGTCCGTGCGCTCGGCGGGAACGTCCGGCATCTCCTGCCGCAGCGGTCGAGCCGGGCCGATTCCGGTGCCCGGCGACGCGGCGACCGGGCCGCGCGGCGGCACCGGGGTCTGGGCCGGAGCCGCAGCGGCGGGGCCTTCGTCGAACTGCCGTTGCGCGAGGGCGAGCAGGCGGTCCAGGGTGTCGCGGGCCCCCGGCCCCGCCACCTCGATCTCGACCTCGTGCCCGCACTGCGCGCCGAGGGTGGCGACCCGGGACAGGCTGGCGGCGGGCACCCACTCCGAGCCGGTCGTGCGGTTGCGCAGGCGGACCTGCGCTCCGGACGCCCGGACCTCCTGCACCAGCCGGGCCGCCGGGCGGGCGTGCAGTCCGTGCGGGTTGCCCACGGTGAACGAGCCGGTCGGCGCGCCGTTCCCGGTGCCCGCCGCGGGCCCGGTACTCACCGCGCCCCCGGCACCCGCTGCCGCTTCGGTGCCGCCCGGCTCGGGGCCGGGCGCGGCTGCGGTAGCTGCCGGCGGTCCGCCCAGCTGCGCCGTCTTGCCGGCCAGCGCGGCGCTCGCCTCCGCCGCCACCTCCGTCCGGTCCGCCCCGCCCGCCGCCGCGACGGCCGCGACGACCAGGCCCTCGACGAGCGGTGCCGGGCAGAGCAGCACCCGGTCGCGGGCGTCGTCGTCGAGCAGCTCGCACGCGAGCTCCGCGGAGAGCACCGCGCTACCCAGGTCCATCAGCACGACCACCCCGGCGCCGCTGTCCGCGGTGGCGACCGCGTCGGCGATCGCGGCCGCATCGGTGCCGAACGTGTCCTCGTCCAGTCCCGCGGCGACGACGATGGGCACCTGCCCGCCGTGCAGCATCTCCCGGGCCAGCTCGACCGCGGCCCGGGCCAGCGGCCTGCTGTGCGCGACGACGACGAGCCCGACGGGCGGATCGCTCACCGCTGCCCCGGCCCGCCCAGGGCGGTCGCCGCGGCGGCCACCAGCAGCGCCACCGACGTCGCACCCGGATCCTGGTGCCCGACGCTGCGTTCACCGAGGTAGCTGGCCCGGCCCTTGCGGGCCTGCATCGGGATCGTCGCGTCCCGGCCCGCATCGGCCGCCGCCGACGCGGCCCGCAGCGCCGCACCGAGCGAGGCACCCTCGTCGAGGCCGGCGTCCAGGGCGTCGACCGCGGGGGCCAGGGCGTCGAACATCGTCTTGTCCCCGGCCTCGGGCTTGCCGCGCGCGACCACCCCGTCCAGCCCCGCGCGCAACGCCTTGGCGAAGCCGGGACCGTCCAGCTCGTCGACCTCGCCCGCCGTGGCGCCTACCCGCAGGAACAGGGTCCCGTAGAGCGGCCCGCTGGCGCCGCCGGTCTTGCTCACCAGCGTCATCCCGACCTTCTTGAACAGGGCGGCGGCACTGGCCGGGGCCGCGGCGTCCAGGGCGGCGATCGCGGCGGTCATGCCGCGATCCATGTTGATCCCGTGGTCGGCGTCGCCGATGGCGGAGTCCAGCCGGGTGAGCTCGTCGCGGTGCTCGCCGACGAGCCGGGCGAACTCGCGGATCCAGCCGCCCAGCGCGTCGAGATCGACGGTGTCCGCGCCGGCACCGGTCACCGGATCACACCCCCCAACGCAGCGCGGGGGTGCGGACCGGGGCGTCCCACAGCCGGAGCAGGTCCTCGTCGGCCTTGAGCAGCGTCACCGAGCAGCCGGCCATGTCCAGGCTGGTGATGTAGGGCCCGACCAGGGAGCGCGCCACTCGTACGCCCGCCTTCTCCAGGATCCCCGCCACCTCGTGGAACATCAGGTACAGCTCGAGCAGCGGGGTCCCGCCCATGCCGTTGACGAACGCGATCACGCCGTCGCCGCCGCTGAAGTCGGTGTCGGCCAGGATCGGCTCGAGCAGGTACTCGGCCACCTGCCGGGCCGGGACGTGCGGCACGCGCCGCCGGCCGGGCTCACCGTGGATGCCGATGCCGATCTCGATCTCGGTCTCCGGGAGCTCGAACGTGGGCTGCCCGGCGGCGGGCACCGTGCACGATGTCAGCGCCATCCCCATGCTGCGGCCGCCCTCGTTGACCCGGCGGGCCACGTCGGCGACCTCGGTGAGGCTGCGGCCCTGCTCGGCGGCCGCGCCGGCGATCTTCTCCAGCAGCACGGTGACGCCGACCCCGCGGCGACCGGCGGTGTAGAGGCTGTCCTGGACCGCGACGTCGTCGTTGGTGACCACGGACGCCACCTCGACGCCCGTCTCGGCCGCGGCCATCTCCGCGGCCATCTCGAAGTTCATGACGTCGCCGGTGTAGTTCTTGACGATGTGCAGGACTCCGGCGCCGCCGTCGACGCGCTTGGTGGCCTCGACCATCTGGTCGGGCACCGGCGAGGTGAAGATCTCCCCGGCGCAGGCGGCGTCGAGCATCCCGGGTCCGACGAATCCGGCGTGCAGCGGCTCGTGGCCGGATCCGCCGCCGGAGATCAGGCCGACCTTGCCGCTGACCGGGGCGTCGCCCCGGTAGACGATCTTGTTCTCGTGGTCGACGCGCAACTCGGGATGCGCCGCGGCCATGCCGAGGAGCGCCTGCGAGACGACGTCGGCCGGATCGTTGATGAGCTTCTTCATCGATGCTCCTCCAGACTTTGACGTGCGTGGAGACCAGGGTGCTTCGAGCGCGGGCCGGGCGCCAGGGCCGTGCGTGTGGGCGCCGGCCCCGATCGCGGGCAGGATGATGGTGGCCGACCCCGGCGCAGCCAGGCCGCGGCGGCCGGAAGGAGCAGGACGGTGATCCGGATGGGCCAGGGGCCACCGCGAGGCGGGTCCGCGTGAGCGCCCGGCTGGGCATCGGGCTGGCCGCCGTCGGGCGCCCGGCCTACATCAACGCCGGACGCGCCGCGGACCTCGGCGACCGGCGCAGCGTGACCGAGCTGCGCGCCCGCACCGAGGCGGTGCTCGACGCCTCCTACGCGGCCGGCATCCGCTACGTCGACACCGCCCGGTCCTACGGCCGCGCCGAGGAGTTCCTGGCCGGCTGGCTGGCCGCGCACCCGGAGATCGACGACGTCGAGATCGGGTCGAAGTGGGGCTATCGCTACGTCGGCGACTGGCGCCTCGACGTGGGCGTGCACGAGGTCAAGGACCACTCGCTCGCCGCGTTCACCGCGCAGTACGCCCAGACCCGGGCACTGCTGGGCCACCGGCTCGGCGTCTACCACGTGCACTCCGCGACACTCGAGACCGGTGTGCTCGCCGACGCCGCCCTGCACCGGGCGCTCGCTCGGCTGCGCGAGACCGGGGTGCGGATCGGCGTCTCGACGTCGGGGCCCGCCCAGGCCGACAGCGTCCGCCGCGCGCTCGAGGTGGCCGTCGACGGCGCCCCGCTGTTCACCTCGGTCCAGTCGACCTGGAACGTGCTCGAACCGTCGGTCGCCCCGGCGCTCGCCGAGGCGGCCGCGGCGGGCGCGCGGGTGATCGTCAAGGAGGCGGTGGCGAACGGCCGGCTCGCCCCTGGCGGGCAGGACGCGACACCCGGGGCTCGGCGCGCCGCGGAGCTGGCCGCCGAGCTGGGCGTGCCCGTCGACCAGCTGGCGATCGCGGCCGCGCTGGCGCAGCCGTGGGCCGGGTGGGTGCTCTCGGGCGCCGTCGACCCGGCGCAGCTGGCCAGCAACGCCGCCGCGGAGCACCTCGTCCTGCCCGCGGCGGTGCGCGACGAACTGGCCGCGCTCGCCGAGCCGCCCGCAGCCTACTGGCGCGCCCGCTCCGACCGCGCCTGGGCCTGACCGGTCGGTCGCATCAGTCCTCGCCGGCCTCCGGCAGGATCACACCCTCCTCCATGACCTGGTGACCGGGCACCTCCTGCAGGAACAGCGCGAACCCCTCGACCGGCTCGCCCGTCACCTCGCTCCACGCGTTCGCCAGGCCGGTGATCAGCTCCCGCTTCACCTCCGCGGTGCGCCCGGCGCGGATGATCCCCACCATGCGGCCCTGCTCGACGGGCCGCCCGGCCACGAAGATGCTCCCCGCGGGGACCTCGACGAACGAGCAGTTGACGTATCTCGCGGGCGCTCCGGTGACCTCCGTGTGCACCTTCGTGAACGCCGCCGCGATCTCGGCCTTGCGCCGGGCGCTGGGGCTGTCGGCGGGGACGGTAAACTGGTAATACGGCATCGGGGCTCCTCGGATCCGGCCACCGGCGATCGGGGAATTGTCACAGCTGGGCGGCCCCGGCGCAGCACACGGGGGGACGGCGATGACGCACGTGGTACGGCGGATCGGGGTGGCCGAGCGACGGGCCCGGCTGGCGGTGCGGCACCGGCTCTGCCCCACATCCTGGGCCGACGACTCGGTCCCCGGCGCGGCCGCCGTGGCGGCGTCGCTGGTCGCGCTGCACGCCACCGACCCGGCGACGGTGTTCCTCTCCGTCCTGGCCCGGACCCGCGACGGGCAGGTCGGCACCGTCGAGCGCGCCCTCTACGACGACCGGGCGCTGGTCCGCATGCTCGGTATGCGCCGCACGGTGTGGGTGCTCGACCGCGAGCTCGCCCCGGTCGTCCAGGCCGCCTGTACCCGGGCGGTCGCGGCGACGCAGCGCAAACGCCTGGTGCAGCACCTGCAGGAGTCCGGTGTGGACGACGCCGCTGCCTGGCTCGTCGACGTCGCGGACTCCACGCACCGCGCGCTGGCCGTGCGCGGGGAGGCCGCCGCCACCGAACTGTCGGCCGACGAGCCACGGCTGCGCACGCGCCTCGAGGCGACCGGGCAGAACGCGACGGCGCGGGTCCTGCTGCAGCTGGCCGCCGACGGGCACATCGTGCGCGGCCGGCCGCGGGGATCGTGGACGTCCACCCAGTACCGGTGGTCACCGACGACGACGTGGCTGGGCGCACCGCTGGCCGAGCTCGCCGTCGAGGCCGCGCAGGTCGCCCTGGCCCGGCGCTGGCTGGAGGCGTTCGGCCCCGCCCCGGTGAGCGACCTGCGGTGGTGGACCGGATGGGGTGCCCGGGAGACCACGCGGGCGCTGGCCGCGCTCGACGTCGTCGAGGTGGACCTCGACGGTGTCCCCGGCATCCTGCCCGCCGACGACGAGATGCTCCTCGACACGGCACCGCCGCCGCCCGAACCGGTCGCGGCGCTGCTCCCGGCGCTGGACCCGACACCGATGGGCTGGCAGGAGCGTGGCTGGTTCCTCGGCGAGCACGGACCGGCGCTGTTCGACCGGACCGGCAACATCGGCCCCACGGTGTGGTGGGAGGGCCGGATCGTCGGCGGCTGGGCGCAGCGCCCGGACGGCGAGGTCGTGGTCCGGTTGCTCACCGACATCGGGGCCGAGGGCCGGGCCGCGGTGCAGGCCGGGGCCGAACGGTTGTCCGGCCACCTCGGCGACGTGCGCGTGACCCCGCGCTTCCGCACCCCGCTGGAGCGCGAGCTGTCGGCCTGACGGCGAGCCCGGGCCCCTCCTGACCGTCCCGGCCCCGTGCACGACGAGGAGGACCTGGTGATCAGGGTGGCCCCGGCGCGCCGTTCCCACCACCAGGGCACCGGCCGCATCCACCGGTCGAACCTGATCGGCATGGGGGTGCTGCCGCTGCAGTTCCCGAACGGTGAGTCGGCCGGCTCGCTGGGCGGCAGTGGGCCGGCCATCGTGCGTGCACTCGGGGGAGCCCTGATCACCCTCGGCGTGGTCGCGCTCCTGCTCGCCGGCTACGAGCTCTACGGCTCCGCCAGGATCACCCGGTACGAACAGCGACAGGCCGCCGCGGACCTGGACCAGTACAGGCGGACCGGACCGGAACCCGCCGGCGCCCAGGCGGAGCCGCCGGCACCACGACAGCCGTTCGCGCGGATCTACATCCCGCGGTTCGGACCGGACTGGTCCTTCACGATCGCCGAGGGCGTCGGCCAGGACGTCCTGGCCGCGGTCCCGGGCATTACCCGCAGACCGCCTTACCGGGCCGACCCGGCAACTTCGCCGTCGCCGGCCACCGGATCGGGCGCGGCGCGACCTTCGGCCCCGCCGACATCCTCGTAGTCCGTCCGGCCGCACCACCCCACCGGAGCTCCGCGAGCTCTGAGGAAGGTTGCCCAGCACCCGCTGCGCCGGACTCGGCGATCAGGAGGGCGGGGAGGTCGGCGACCGAGTCGATGACGGCGTCGGCGCCCGCCGCGCGCAGCGCAGGCTCATGATGCGCACCCGAGCGCACCCCGATCGCGAGACCGGCTCCGGCGCGGCGGGCGGCCACGATGTCGGCGGTCGCGTCACCGGCCATGACCATCTCCCCCGGACCCACGTCGAACCGCCGCGCCGCGGCGAGCGGCATCGCCGGGTCCGGCAGCCCGTAGCCGCCGACCTCGGCCGGCGACAGCACCAGGTCGATCATGTCCTCCCAGCCGAGGGCGGCAGCCAGCGCGTCCCGCACTCCGGGGGCGAAACCGCTGCTCAAGGCCACGGCGACACCTTCGGCCCGGAGCGCGCAGAGTGCGGCACGCGCTCCTGGCACCTCGCGCAGGCCCGCGCGCAGGGCGTCCAGCACCACGCCGTCGTCCATCACCGTGGTGCCCGCCATGTCCAGGACGGCGACTCGCATCCGGGCCGGATGGCCATCCGTACACCGGCGTGGCCTCCGGGTGAACGGATCCCGGACGCCCGGCGGCTCGGGTCCTCAGGTGGCCAGGTCTCGCGGACGCCGAGACGAGGTGGCGATCGGGCCGGCTTTCGTCAACGCAAGATTGACAATTAGAGAGCGTCAATGAATCATTGACTAATGATGCCTGCCGATCCGTGGTTCCCACCGTTCGTCGCGGGCGGACGCCGGGCCGCCGTTGTTGGTCCCACGTTCATCGAAACGTCATGGTCACGATGGCGTAACGCTGGTTAGCCTAGGCTGACTACGCACCGAGGGTCGGGGGCCACAGTGGACGGAAACTTCACCACCGAGCTGCGCCGGGCTGCGCTGCGGGTGCTGACCGGCGCCGACACCCGGACCGAGCCGGAGCAGACCGTGCTCGAAGCGCGGCTGGCCGAACTCGGCGACGCCCTGGGCCCGCAGCATCCGGACGCGCTGCGCGCGGCCAACGACCTCGCGCTCGCCCACCTGGCACAGGGGCGGCCGGCCCGCGCGGCCATCAGGTTCGAGCGACTCGTCGCCGACTGCACCCGGGTGCTGGGCCCCGATCACCCCGACACCCTGACCGTGCGTGGCAACCAGGCGGTGGCGTGGCTGACCGACGCCGAGCCCGGCCGGGCCGCCGCCGCACTCACCCACGTGCTCGACGCCCGCCGCCGCGTCCTGGGCCCGGACCACCCGGCCACCCTCAACGCCGGGCTCGCGCTCGCGCTGGCGCTGCTCACCCTCGGCCACGTCGAACCGGCCGCCACCCTGCTCGAGCACGCCCTGCCTCGCTGGCGGCACGTCGCCGGTGCCGACCATCCACTCACCCGGGCCTGCGCCGACCTGCTGGCCCACACCCACGCCGAGGCCGCCTTCGCCACGGCGGCCGGCATCCTCTGAACCAGCAGGCCGGCCGGCTCCATCCGTGGATCGCCGTCCACGAGACCCCGAGCCAGATTCGGGCCCACCAGATGCCGGCACACCGGCTCTCCCGCGGCCGTGGCGGCGCATGATGGACGTACCGGCCCGGTCGCGACCCGGGCCGGGAGGGTAGGTGGCGGTATGGCGGTTTCCGGCTTCACCGGTGTGGCCCACCTCGCGACGACGGCCGGCGAGTGGGCCGACCTGGAGCGCCGAGCCGAGCACCTCGACGCGCTGGGCGTCGGCCACGCACCGGTGCGCGACGCCGGATACGCCACGTTCCAGGACGAGCCGTGGTGGGCCGGACCGGCCGGAGGGTGACCCCCGCAGCCCCTGCACCCGGCGGGCGGGCCCCGCCGTGAGGTTCCGCCGCGTCCGCGCCGAGGTCGTCACCGACGCCCCGCTGTCACCCGCCGAGGAGCAGCGCCACCGCGAGCGCGTCTACGCCGCGCTGATGGTCGTGCACCTGGTCGGGCTGCTCGTCGGCGGCCTGCTGTACCTGCGGGCCTGGGAGGTGGGTCTGGCGTTGATCATCATCACCGGCCCGCTGCCCTGGGTCGCGGTCGTGCTGGCCAACGACTCGTCGCGCCGCTGGGGCAGACGCCGGCGCCGGGATCCCGGCGAGGTTTCACCGCCGCCGAGGACGGGCACAGGCGGCACGTGACGCACCCGGCGTTGGACGCGCTGCATCCGGACGAACGCGCACAGGTGCGCCCGGCGGGGCCGGTCCGGTTCCGGCCGCCGATGCTGGCCACCCTCGCCGACGAGCACTTCTCCGACCCGGACTGGCTCTACGAGCGCAAGTTCGACGGTGTGCGGGCGATCGTGGTGCGTCGTGACGGCCGCACCGAGCTGTACTCCCGCAACGAGAAGGACATGACCGGCACCTACCCCGAGCTGGTCCAGGCGCTCGACGCGCAGGATCTCCCCGATCTCGTCGCCGACGGTGAGGTGGTCGCGTTCGACGACGGCCGCACGAGCTTCGCGCGGCTGCAGGCCCGACTGGGGCTGTCCGACCCGCGGCGGGCCCGCGAGACGGGCGTCCCCGTCTACCTCTACCTGTTCGATCTGCTCGTCCTCGGCGACGCCGACCTCACCGCGGTGCCGCTGCGCGGACGCAAGCGGGTGCTGCGTCGCCTGGTGCGGTGGGACGACCCGATCCGGTTCGCCGCGCACCGCAACGGCGATGGCGAGCGCTATCTGGAGTACGCGTGCGCGCACGGCTGGGAGGGGCTGATCGCGAAGCGGGCGGACTCCCGGTACCGGCCCGGACGGACGACGGACTGGCTGAAGTTCAAGTGCGTCCGCGACCAGGAGTTCGTCATCGGCGGGTGGACCGACCCCGCGGGCTCCCGGATCGGGCTCGGGGCGCTGCTCGTCGGCTACCACCCGGCGGAGGGTGACGGCCGGCTGCGCTACGCCGGCAAGGTCGGCACGGGTTTCACCCGCTCGACGCTGCAGTCGTTGCAGAAGCGGTTCAGCGGGCTGGGCCGGGAGGACTCCCCGTTCGACTCCCCGGTACGCGAGCGCGGGGCGCACTGGCTGGAGCCGGATCTCGTCGCCCAGGTCGGCTTCACCGAGTGGACCCGCGACGGCCGGCTGCGCCACCCGCGTTACCTGGGGCTGCGCGAGGACAAGTCCGCCGCTGAGGTGGTGCGCGAGGGGTGAGTGCCGTCCCGGCCGGGATCTCGCATGCCGACAAGGTCCTCTACCCCGACCCGGGGCTGACCAAGGCCGACCTCGCTCGCCACTACGCTCGGGTGGCCGACGTGATGCTCCCCCACCTGGCCGGCCGGCCGCTGTCGGTGGTGCGCTTCCCCGACGGGCTCGACGGTTCCGGCTTCTTCCAGAAGCAGGCTCCCGAGAACGCCCCGGTGCCGACGGTGCAGGTCCCTGCGAACAACCGGCGCGGCCATGTCGAGCACATCGTGGCCGAGGACGCCGACACCCTGCAGTACCTGGCCAACCAGTCGGCCCTGGAGGTGCACCGGGGACTGTCGCGCGTCGACGCGCTGGACCGCCCGGACCTGATGGTCATCGACCTGGATCCTCCCGAACGGTCCGACCTGGCGGCCCTGCGCCGGGCGGCCCGCCGGACCCGGGACCTGCTCGACGAGGTCGGGCTGGTCCCCTTCCTGATGACCACGGGCAGCAGCGGCTACCACGTGGTCGCGCCGCTGGACGCGAGCGCGGACTCCGGCGCGGACTTCGACGAGGTGCGGGATCTGGCCCGCGCGATCGCCACCCGGCTGGAGGCCGCCGACCCCGACGCGCTGACCACCGCGCACCGGATCGCCGACCGCGGGGGCCGGATTTACCTCGACGTCGGCCGCAACGCCTACGGCCAGACGGCGATCGCGCCGTATTCCCCGCGAGCCCGCGCCGGCGCCCCGGTGGCCACCCCGATCCGGTTCGACGAGCTCTCCCGGGTCGCTCCGGATCGGTTCACGATCAGCACGATCGGGCGCCGGCTGGCCCGCACCGGCGACCCGTGGGCGGACATCGCCGAGCACGCGCGCCCGGCAGCGGCAGCGCGCGAGCGGCTGAACCGACTCGGCTGACCGGAGTCCGCGGTGAGCGACCTCACCACCGTGGGCCCTGGTCGTGAGTGACCTCACCGCCGAACCGGCTGCGACGGGACCGCATGGATCGGTTGCATGGAGTGCGGTGCCCGTGGTCGTGCGCCGCTCCCCCTCGATCGACCGACATCCGGTGACGCCCGCAGGAATCTGAATCGATTCAGAGCACCGTCGCCGCCGGAGGAACACCATGTCTCATTCAGCGACGTCTCATTCAGCGACGTCTCATTCAGCGACGTCTCATTCAGCGACGTCTCATTCAGCGGCCCATCCGGGGTCCCGATCCACCGGGGCCAAGCCGATACCGCGACATCCCCGGATCCGTCGCCTCGCCGGTGTCGCCCACCGCATGCAGCCCGCAGCCGGGCCGCCGTCCTGGCGACGGCTGCGGTGGGCCATCGCCGCGCTGTTCGCCTTCGACGGGTTCGTGTTCGGCAGCTGGGCCGCGCGGATCCCCGACGTGACCACCCAGGTCGGCGCGACCGAGTCGACGCTGGGGATCGCCCTGCTCTGCGTGTCCCTCGGGGCACTGGCCAGCATGCAGCTCACCGGAGCGCTGTGCGCGCGGCTCGGGTCCGGACCGGTCGGCGCCATCTCGGCGTTGCTGCTGGCCACGATCGTCGCCCTGCCGGGGTTCGCCTCCTCGGTCCCGGAACTGTGCGCGGCCCTGCTCGTGTTCGGCGCCGTGACCGGTGTGGTCAACGTGGCCGCGAACAGCCTGGGCGTGCAGGCCGAGCAGCGCCGGTCGACGCCCGTGCTGCCGTCGCTGCACGCCGGGTTCAGCTTCGGCGGGCTGGGCGGGGCCGCGGTGGGCGGGCTCGCGTCGACGATGGGCCCGGTCGCGCCGCACCTGCTCGTCGTCGCCGGAGCCGGGCTGCTGCTCAGCGCGGCGATCGCCCCGACGCTCGCGGCGGCCGACCCGGTCCGGCCGCGACTGCGCCGGGGCACCACGGCTGATGCCCCGGCCGATCGGCGCCGCGGTACGGCGTTCCCCCGTGCGCTCGTGGTGACGCTCGGGCTGATCGCGGGCTGCACGGCCTACGGCGAGGGCGCGCTGACCGACTGGGGCGCGCTGCACCTGCGCGACACCGTGCACGCCTCCCCGCTCGTCGCGGCGGCCGGCTACGCCGGCTTCTCGCTGGCCATGGCCTGTGGCCGGCTCGGCGGGGGGGCGCTGATCCGCGCTCTCGGCGAGACCCGGCTGCTCGCCGGCGGCGCGCTGCTCGCAGCGGCCGGGATGCTGGTCGCGGTGCTGTCCCCCACCGCCTGGGTGGCCGTGGCCGGGTTCGTCGTCGTCGGGCTCGGGCTGGCGAACATCTTCCCGATCGCGATCGCCCGCGCGGGAGCGGCGGGTGGCGCCGGTGGCGTCGCGCTGGCCTCGACCGTCGGCTACAGCGGCCTGCTCGGTGGGCCGCCCCTCATCGGCTTCCTCGCCGCTGCCGCCGGGCTGCCGTTCGCCCTGGCGACGGTGTCCGTGCTCGCCACGGTGGCCGCAGGCCTCGCGGTCGTCGTGGCCGCCGAGCGCCCCGCCGTGCGGGCCCGGCTGGTGACCGCCGGGTCGCGGCTGGCCGCCTCCACCCGGGCCGTCGCCACGCAGGGTGCGCTCCTGGTGGGCGCGTCCGCGCGGGTGGCGACCGGCCTGGCCCCGGCCCTGCGCGCCGCAGCGGTCGAGTACGCACGGGAACTCCCGCTCCTCACCGGCCACACCCCGGACGCGGGCCGCCCCCTGCAGCCCTACCCGGGCCTGGGCCTACCAGCCACCCTCTGAGAGCGGCCCCGCTCCCCCGCTGCAACCCGGGAGGCGGCACAGGCCCACGGACAGTCGTCCACGTCACTGCGATGCCCACCGATCGTCCGATGATCCGCGCGCGCCCGGCACGCATGCTGGGAGGCGCTACCGCAACGGGACCGGCATCCGACGACCAGCGCACGCGGAGGGGTTCACCCGATGCTGATGACCGCCGACCACCACTCCGACCGGCCGACGCCGGGGCAGCGGCCCGGGCGCCGGGCCGGCCGCAGACTGCGGGATCTGGCGCGGGAGCTGCTGTCGTGGCCGACGTTGCTGGTCATCGCCTTCTGTCTGCTCGTCGGGCTCCCGGTCATCGTCGCGCTCACCCCGAATCAGCAACTGGTCGTGCTCGGCCAGCACATCTCGGTGGGGGCGCGCACACCGAACCTGTCCCTGTCCGGCCCCGCGCAGCTGGTGCAGATCGGCAACACCGAGCTCGACATCGCGCCGCTGCAGGTCGACGGCCCGCTGCGCCCGCAGCTGACGCTGGGCCCGGTGCAACGCAACGAGGCCGCGGCCGAGGTGCTGCGGCCGGACACGACCCGGCAGGCCCGCGCCGACGCCGCCTCGACGCTGGGCGGCGGTTTCCTGCGCTGGTACCTGCTCGGCGGTCTCGGCCTGGTCGTCTTCACGCTGTCCACCTGCGCGGTCGCCGGCTGCGCCCGGATGCTGGCCATCCTGCGCCGGCAGAGTCGGGCCGGTCGCGAGCACGTCCCCGTCGCAGAGATCCGGCAGTGCTGCGCCGGCACGATCGGCCGGATGACCGTGCTCGCGGTGACGGCGTCCGTGCTGGCCTGGGGTGCCTCCGGGGCGCTGGCCTACAGCGGGGCGGTCCGTGGGCTGGCCGACGTGCGATCGCTGTCGGAACTGGTGGGGGCCCACCACCTGTCGCCGTCGCCGGTGGGGCCCGAGGTCTTCGGCTACTCCGGTGCCGTCATCGGGGACTCCCGGGCCGCGCGCGTCGGGGGCCCGCCGCCGGACGGCGCCACCCGGGAGGACGTGGCCTGCGAACGCAGCGCCGACTCGCTGGCCGGCGAGCTCGGCCGGCTGCTCCCCGCCCAGGTGCTCAACCTGGCCTGTTCCGGGGCCTCCGTCACCGAGGGCCTGCGCGGGCCGCAACAGCGCGGCGACCTCACGCTGCCGGCGCAGGTCGGACTGCTCAAGCAGGTGCAGGACCTGCGCTTCGTCGTCGTCGCGATCGGCCCGAACGACCTGGGCTGGAGCGACTTCCTCACCTACTGCTACGGCGTGGCGGACTGCTCGGACAACCTCACCCAGGGCGAGTTCGACTACCGCCTGGCGGCGTTCGACCGTGAGTACGGCAAGCTGCTGCAGGACCTGGCCGAGCTGCCGAGCCGGCCGCAGGTCGTCGTCGTCGGCTCCTACGACGTGTTCGACCCGGGTGCGGACTGCCCCGACTCCCGCGGTCCCGCGCAGGCCGCGGGCCTGACCCCGGGCAAGATCGAGCTGCTGATCCAGCGCAACGGGCAGCTCAACGCCATCCTCGCCGGGGGCGCCGAGAAGTACGGGTTCGACGTCGCCCGCCCGGAGCTCACCCGGCTCTGCCGGCCCGGCACCGCCGGCCTCGCTCCCGACCTGCAGGGCCTGTCCGACAGCCACCCGTTCCACCCCACCGGGGTCGGGTCGATCCGGATGGCGGCCGGGGTGGCCCGGCTGATCGGCCCGGGCAACGGCGGGTGACCCCGGGCCCGCCGATCAGTGCCCGGCGGAGAGGTGGCCGGCCAGCGCGGCGTGCCGGGTGCGGCTGTTGTCGTTCATCCCGACGATCGTCACCGTCGTGCCGCGCGCCGCGTAGCGGGCACTGATGCCGTCCCGGGCGGCGACGGTCGAGGCGTCCCAGACGTGCGCGGCGGACAGGTCGATGACGACGTCCGGGGGGTCGCCGGCGTAGTCGAACTGCATGACCAGGTCGTTGCTGGAGGCGAAGAACAACTGCCCGCTGATCCGGTAGATCTTCGTCGTCCCGTCCGGGTCGAGCACGGCGGTGACCTCGACGAGCCGGGCGACCCGGCGGGCGAACAGCACCATCGCGACCAGCACCCCGACGCCGACGCCGTAGGCGAGGTTGTGGGTGAGCACCGTGACCGCCACGGTGGAGACCATCACCGTGGTCTCGCTGCGCGGCATGCGGCGCAGCGTCGCCGGGCGCACGCTGTGCCAGTCGAAGGTCGCGACCGCGACCATGATCATCACTCCGACCAGGGCGGCCATCGGGATCAGCGCGACGACGTCGCCCAGCGCCACCACCAGCACGAGCAGGAACACCCCGGCCAGGAAGGTCGAGATCCGGGTCCGGGCCCCGCCGACCTTGACGTTGATCATCGTCTGGCCGATCATCGCGCAGCCGCCCATGCCGCCGAAGAAGCCGGTGACCACGTTCGCCACGCCCTGGCCCCAGGACTCCCGGGTCTTGCTCGACCGGGTGTCGGTGATCTCGTCGACGAGCCGGGCCGTCATCAGTGACTCGATGAGCCCGACCAGGGCGACGGCCAGTGCGTACGGCGCGATGATCTGCAGCGTCGCCAGGTCGAACGGGACCGATGGCAGCCCGGGCACGGGCAGGCTCTCCGGCAGCGCGCCCTGGTCCCCCACCGTCGGCACGACGAGGCCGGTGGCCACGGCGAACGCCGTCAGGCTGACGATCGCGACCAGCGGCGCCGGGACCGCGGTGGTGAGCCGGGGCAGACCGACCATCACGGCCAGCCCGACGGCCAGCAGCGCGTAGACGGTCCAGGGCACGTCGACCAGGTAGGGCACCTGCGCCGTGAAGATCAGAATGGCCAACGCGTTGACGAAGCCCACCATGACGCTGCGCGGCAGGAAGCGCATGAGCTTCGCGACGCCGAGGGCCGCCAGCAGCACCTGCAGCACACCGCCGAGGATCACGGCGGCCAGCAGGTGGTCGAGCCCGTGCTCGCGGACGAGCGGGGCGACCACGAGCGCGACGGCCCCGGTGGCGGCCGAGATCATCGCCGGACGCCCGCCGGTGATCGCGATGGTCACGGCCATCGTGAAGGAGGCGAACAGCCCGACCCGCGGGTCGACGCCCGCGATGATCGAGAACGAGATCGCCTCCGGGATGAGCGCGAGCGCGACCACGAGCCCGGAGAGGGCCTCGGTACGCAGCACGCGCGGCGACGGCAGCGACGGACGGCGGGACAGCACAGCAGGCAGCGACATCGGCTCTTTCACCGGGAGGAAGAGGACGAGCCACACACGGCGGGGCTCGAGCGACGATCAACCCTACCGCGACGGAAGGGTTTCCCCGTCCTGCTGTGAGCCGGGGAACAGCGCCCGCGGACGGTCCGGCACCGCGACCGCCCCGGCCGCGGTACGTGCGACGCCGGACGCGTCCCCGGCCCCGGCGAGGCGCCATGGGTGCACGCCCGGCAACCCTCCCGGGACGGGAGGGTATCGATCAGTCCGCCGCGTCGGCCGAGCCCGCGGGCAGTGCCTCCAGCACGATCTCCGGGTAGCGCCGGCGGATCGTCTCCAGCCGCCACTTGCTCCCGAACACGGCGAGGAGCGCGCCGTCGGCGTTGCGGGTGAGCACCTCGACCTCGCTCTGCCGGTCGAGCACCTCGGCACCCGCGGCGTCGGTCCGCCGGGTCACCGAGTAGCCGAGCGGTTCGAGCGTCACCGGCGCCCGGAACTCCGACTCCAGGCGGTGGGTGGCCACCTCGAACTGCAGCGGGCCGACCGCCGCGAGCACCGGTGCCTGGTCGCCGCGCAGGTCCGAGCGCAGTACCTGGATCACGCCCTCGCTGTCGAGCTGGGAGATCCCGCGCCGGAACTGCTTGTGCTTGCCGGCCTCCGCGCAGCGGACCACGGCGAAGTGCTCCGGCGCGAAGCTCGGGATCGGCGGGTACTCGACCGGGTCCTCGGCGTAGAGGGTGTCCCCCGGGCGCAGGGCACCGGCGTTCACCAGTCCGACGATGTCACCGGGGAAGGCCTCCTCGATGGTCGTGCGCTGCTGCCCGAACACCGACTGCGCGTACTTGGTCGCGAACGGCTTGCCCGTACCGGCGTGGGTGAGCACCATCCCGCGCTCGAAGCGCCCGGAGCAGACCCGCATGAAGGCCATCCGGTCGCGGTGCGACGGGTCCATGCCGGCCTGCACCTTGAACACCAGGCCGGAGAACGGCGCGTCGACCGCCCGGGGCCGCCCGTCGACGTCGGTGCGCTCCGCCGGCGACGGGGCCAGCTCCACCAGTGCGTCGAGCAGCCGCGCCACACCGACGTTCGGTAGTGCCGCCCCGAACAGCACCGGCGTGGCCACGCCCGCAAGGAACGCCGCCTCGTCGTACTTCGCGCCGATCTCGTCGAGCAGCGCGAGCTCGTCCTGGGCGTTCGCCCAGTGCGGCGCCTCCTCGACCGCGGCACGCTCGGCCGGGACGATCTCGGCCTCGGCTCGGGTGGCACCGCCCGCGGTCCGGCGGAAGCGGGTGAACTCGCCGGTCGCGCACTCGACGAGCCCGCGCAGCTCACCGGCCACGCCGACCGGCCAGGTGACGGGCATGGGCCGCAGCCCGATGGTCTGCTCGACCTCGTCGAGCAGCTCGAGCGCCTCGCGCCCGGGCCGGTCCCACTTGTTGACGAAGGTGAGCACCGGGATCCGGCGGCTGCGGCAGACATCGAACAGCTTCAGGGTCTGCGGCTCCAGGCCCTTGGCCGCGTCCAGCAGCATCACCGCGGCGTCGACGGCGGCCAGCACCCGGTAGGTGTCCTCGGAGAAGTCACCGTGGCCGGGGGTGTCCAGCAGGTTGATCACGGAGTCGCGGTAGGCGAACTTCAGGACCGCGGAGGTGATGGAGATGCCGCGCTTGCGCTCCATCTCCATCCAGTCCGACGTGACGCCGCGGCGGCCGGCCTTGCCGTGCACCGCGCCCGCCTCGTCGATCACCTCGGCATGCAGGGCGAGCGCCTCGGTCAGGGTCGACTTGCCGGCGTCGGGGTGGCTGATGACAGCGAAGGTGCGGCGCCGTCCCGCCTCCCCTGCGACGGCGCCGTGGGACGTGGCGCTCACCGGCTCCGGCCGGCCGTTCGACGCCCGGAATCGCCGGACAACCTGCCCAGCTCCCGGGACAAGGCCTCCAGGCCCTGCACCTGCGCACGCAGCGCTTCCACCCGGCTGTCGGCCACCGCGCGGAACAACGCCAACCGGCCCTGCAGCTCGGCGGTCACGTCCTCGTCCCCTCCGTCGTCGTTGCGGGCCCCGTCCACCGTGGCCAGCAGCTCGCGCATCTGCTCGAGCGTGAAGTCCAGCGGCTTGAGCGTCTTGACCAGCTCGAGACGCTCCACGTCGGCCTCGGTGTACAGGCGGAAGCCGCCCGCCGACCGGGCCGAGGGCACCACCAGCCCGACCTCGTCCCAGTGCCGCAGCGTCCGCAGCGACAGACCGACGCGGGTAGCCACCTCACCGATCTGCATCAACTGCCCAGCCCTGTCCAGCGATTCCACACCTCAGCACACGAACCGGCGATGTCGCACCGCCTGCTCCGAGCCTAGCCCGGCGCCGGCGGTGAACCGCCGAGACGTTCGCTACCGCTCGCGCAGTGTGGTGGCGCGCCGCTGCCGGCCCTCGTCGGAGTCGAGCAGCTCGGCGATGGTGCGCAGCGAGTTGCCCAGCCGGCGCTTGGCGTCGGCGCTGAGCGACGACACGACGAAGCTCTCCTCGGCGTGGAACCGCGGAAAGAGATGTTCGATGAGCAGTTCGCCCTTGGGCGTGAGCTCGACGATCACGAGGCGACCCTCGGTCTCGTGGCCGCGACGGGTCAGCAGGCCACGCCGCTCGAGGGTCGCGAGGACCCCGCTCAGCGTGCTGCGGTTCACCCCGACCTCCTCGGCCAGGTAACGCGTCTGCATCTCGCCGCGCACCCACAGCGTCCAGAGCACCGCGAAGCCGGTCCAGGTGAGCTCGCTCTCCTTGAGCACACCTTGCTCCAGATGGTGCCGGATACGCATCGCGATGCGCTGTATGCCCGAAACCGTCGCCATCGCCTGCAGATCCACCGACATGCCCGGTCCCTGACGTTCGCTCAGCAGCTCCGCCAGGGAGTGGGTCGTCGATCGTTCGCTACCGACCTTTTCGGAGCGAACGGAATCGGCCGGTTCTACCCGGCCTCGCCGTCGAGCCGAGGGACCACTTGCCATGCATCCATAATAGCCATCTTTGGGCGGCTCAACCTTCTTCGGGCCCTGCTCCGCGTGCCCGGGCGGTCACGATCCGACGTCGGCGGCCAGCGCTTTCACGCCGACTCCGGCGGGGGCGGAAAATGCTGATTGAATACCTGCCGAATTCGGCGGGACAGACCGGATGAATGGAGTTTCACACATCCCAGGAGCGGACCGGAGCCGCCGGAGCCGCAATGGCCGCCGGCGTCGCTCGCGACGAGCCCGGCACCGGTCCGCTCGCCACTCGGACCGGCACCTGCTCGACCCGGCCCCGGGCCGGCGCCCGCCTCCGGACTCGACTCGGGATTCGCCGTGCGCGCCAGGCACCCGCGGGCACCCGTACACAGCGGGCTCCTGTAGCCAGCCGGCGGCCGCGTTGCGCCAAGGACCGCCGGACTGGTCGCCGGAGTGGTCACGAAGTGGTCACGGAGTGAGTCCTGGAGTGGTCGCCGAGCGATGGGATCACCCGCCGTACCGCGACTCTCCGGAAAGACGGTGAATGGCCTCGACCCTACGGGCCCTTCACACCTACGATCCACCGCTCGACCCGCTCCGCCGGTCCCGATGACGGCTCCGGGGTCGATCGATCATGGCCCTACCTGCAACGGCGGTCCGGGGGCGGCCGGCCGGAGCCCGATCCGCACGGCGACCGGCGAAGGATGCCGGAATGCCCGCCATCGGCAGGCGCGGTTCGCCGGGACGGCGCGACCAAGTCACCGAGAGATCTCTTGCGGCCAACGATCCATGACCCCCGATGCCGACGAGACATTTCCACCGACCACGATCCCGAGCAAGCTCCTGCACATCCGTCAGGACATTCCGACGGCAGTCGCGAACCATCGGCCGGTGCCACTGCAAACCATGTCCCCCTACGGACTCGTTTCCCGGATTTCGGCGAACGAACTCTGCTGTCGCACCTCGTAAATTATTCGACGGCCACGAGCCGTGGAGCTTTCCGACATCGCCGATAATCTCTGCGGATCCGAACCGCGGAGAGCGGACCGGCTTTCACTGGCCGGAAGGTGATCGAGCCACGGAAGCACCTCACGGGGCGGCGTTTCATCCGTCCCCACAGGAGGTCACCCGCGGGGCGCCGGGGCGTCCGCGGCTCAGCAGCCACCGGGCGCGCCGCGGCGGCCGTGGAGGGGTGCGGCTCGGGCCAGGACCGGACGGCGGGACCTCCGGCCCTGGGACCACCGGCGGCCACCGGGTTGAGTCGGGCTCCGACCGCAGCCGAAGGACAGGGGGCGCCGTGCCCGACCGGCCGGAGCGCACCAGCACAGCGGAAGCGCGACCGTGACCGACGAAGCCGCCCGGATCGCCGACCACCCCGTCTTCGCCACGCTCGGTGCCGCCGAGCGGGTCCAGATCGCCGCGGTCGCCCGGCCGGTGCGGTTCGGGGCCGGGCAGCGGGTCTTCGCCGAGGGCGCTCCCGCCCGCGGCTGCTGGCTGCTCCAGGAGGGTCGCGTCGCGTTGGAGGTCGACGTGCCGGGCGGCGGCCGGGTGGTGGTCCAAACCCTTGGTCCCGGGGATCTGCTCGGCTGGTCGTGGTTCGCCCCGCCGTACCGCTGGCAGGTCACGGCCCGCGCCCTCGGCCCGACCTCCGCCATCGAACTGGACACGACCGAACTCCGGGCGATGGCCGACCAGGACCCGCGCTTCGGCTACGCGCTGGCACGCACCTTGTTCGCGGCGTCGCTCGAACGGCTGCAGGCCACCCGCGCCCGGCTGCTCGACCTCCGGCGGAGGCCCGACGAACCCCGTGGCCGGGCCGCTCCCCGCTGAGGCACCTGCCGCGGTGCCCGGAGCGCCGTCCCGGGCACCGGGGCGTGCCGTCAGCGGCGGGCGGACACGTCGAGCCCGAGCCGGCGCAGTGCCGCCGCGACACGGTTCGCCGGGATCACGAAGCCGACGTTCTCCACCGTCGTCGTCTGGTCCCCGACCGCGACCGCGTACGTCATGCCCATGACACGCGCCGAATCGTCGACCATCGCACCGCCCGAGCTGCCCGAGCTGATCGCCGCGTCGGTCTGGATGAGGCCGGTCATGTTCCCGGCCGAGCGCCCCACGGCGGACACGATGCCGCGGGTGATCGAAGGCGCCCCGGGGAGGTTGAGCCCGTTCGAGATCACGACGACGTCCTGTCCCACCTCGACGGCCCGCGAATCGCCCAGCCGGGCCACGCGCAACCCGGAGGCGCGGTCGATGCGCAGCCAGGCCACATCCGCCGCGGTGTCCTTCCCCATCACGCGCGCGGTGTAGGTGTCGCGCGTACCGATCACCGTCGCGCTGGTCGCGGTGCCCACCACATGGGCGTTGGTGACCAGGTCACCGGAGGGGGTCAGCACGATGCAGGTCCCGGCCCCCTGGGTGGCCGAGGTGGTGACCTCGACGCGCATGACCGCGGGCCCGACAGCGGCCACCACGGCCGGGACGTCAATGGACTGGGTCGGAGCGGCGGTCCGCTCGAGCCGTGGCGAGGCCGTGGCGGCGGTACTGCCGACGAGGGCCAGCAGCACGAGGGCCACCGCCAGGGTGACGCGCCGCAGCAGCGGTGTCCCGCGCCCCGGCGGCACCGGCCGCCGCCGGGGATCGATCCCGATCGGCCGGTGGGCCATCTGGTCCCGGGCGGTCGGGTCCTGTCGCTGTGGGCTGCCCGGTGGGGCCTCGCCGCTCGTCGTCATCGTCACTCCCCACACCGATGGACACGGCCGACCACCCAGGCTGGAGGGCCCACGGACCCGGGGGCAGGGGCGCACGACCCGTCTCGACGGGACGTCTGGGGCTCGACAACGCGGGCACCGCGGACCACACCGCCGCCGCAGCGGCGGCACGCCGGATCGCCGCTGCTCAGGACGTCACGACGGTTCCGGCCGCGCCATCGACCGTGATCTCCTGCCCGGTCGCGATCCGCAGCGTCGCGTCCGGGACGCCGACCACCGCCGGAATGCCGTACTCCCGGGCGACCACGGCACCGTGGGAGTTCGATCCGCCCATCTCCATGACCAGTCCCCCGGCGGTGAGGAACAGCGGCGTCCACCCCGGGTCGGTCGAGGGCACCACGAGGATCTCGCCGGGCTCGAGGTGGGCACCGACGGGATCCAGCACCACCCGCGCCGGTGCGGTCACCGTTCCCGCCGACGCCGGTGAACCGGCGAGCACCCCGTCGGTGGGACGGCCACGGCCCGCAGCACCGGCGCGCACCGCCTCGGGCTGGGTCCCGTCCGAGAGCACGATCCGCGGCACCTGCCGGCGGCGCAGCTCCTGGTCGTGATCCTCGCGGCGGCGGGTGACCACGTCGCGCAGGTCGGCGCCACCGATCGCGGTACGGACCTGCTCGAGATCGAGGAAGAACACGTCGTCGGCGCCGTCCAGCAGGCCCCGGGCGGTGAGCTCGGCGCCGACGTTGGCGAGCTCGGCCCGGGCCTCGGCCAGCACGCGGACCAGGAAGTCCTTGTGCGTCTCGCGCATCCCCGCCAGCTCCCGGACCCGCCCCAGCGCCAGCCGCACCAACCGCGCGCGCACCCGCGACCGGCGTGCGACGCGGCCGACCACGGTGTCGACCGCTGCCCGCGCGGCCCGCTCGCCGCGGGCGAACTGCGCGTCCGGGGCGAGCGCGGGGTCCGCCTCGACGACGAGACGCAGGTAGTTGGCCAGCACCCCGAGCACGTACGCCGGATCGTCGGACCAGCGCGGCACCCCGAGGTCGATCTCCGCGACGGCCCGATGGCCGTGCCGGCGCAGGAACCCGGCGAGCCCGTCCTGCAGGACCCCCGACAGCGCTCCGTGCTGGTAGCGCGCCGCGAGCTCGGCCGGGTCCTGCTCCCGCAGCGCCGCGGCTGCGGCGGTGTCGGCGCGCAGCCGGGTGGCCAGCGCCCACAGTTCGAGATCCATCATCGTGGTGACGTTGTGCGGCAGCGAGCGGAGCACCTCGTGGACGTCGTTGGCCCGGAAGTCCGCGCCGGCGAGCCGGCGCGCCAGGCCGAGCATGGCGAACCCGGCGCCGGCCACCGGGACCACCGTGGGCATGATCGGAAAGATCGCCTGCAGCAGCCGCTCGACGCGGTCCAGCCGCTGGGTGGCCGTCCGCTCGCCGGTCGCCGCGAGCAGGTCCTGCAACCGCCGGCCGACCCGGTCCGCGTGCCGGCGACCCGCCGCGGGGCTGACCAGGGCCTGGACCGCGCGCAGCGGGATCCGGAACCGGGCGGCGACCCGCGCCACGTTCCGCACGAACGGCCACCACGACGTGCTGCGGACGGAGAAGGCCGGATCGTCGAACAGCGACCGCAGCACCGTGGCCGAGCGCGCCTCCATGACATCGAGGACACGGGGCATCAGGGTCCGACCGGCGCGGCTGCGCAGCGCGGTGGTGAGGTCGATGAACAGCCGCCCGCCCGCCGTCGCGAACGCGGGCGGGCCGGTCCGCGGGTCGCCGACGGGAACGCCGAACAGGTGGTGCGCGGCGACCGAACCGAGGACCCGGAAGGCCGCGATGCCCATCGGCGTCAGCGGCCGGACGAGCCCCTGGGCGAGGCTGACGCAGAAGTACACCCGGCCCGCGCGGACCGGTTCCGGTATCGGGAACAGCGTCGTGATCGGCCGTGCCTGGGTCAGCCAGATCCGGCCGGCGGCGTCGACGGCCCACTCGATGTCCTGCGGCGCCCCGTAGTGGTCCTGCACCCGGCGGCCGAGCGCCGCGAGCTCCCGGAGCTGCGGGTCGCTCAGGCAGAGCTGTCCGAACCGGTCGTCCGCACCGTCCCGGGTGAGCCGTTCGGTGCCGCCGCCGGGCAGCGAGCGCACCTCGACGCGCTTGTCCCCCGCCCGGCGCTCCACGATCCCGCCCTCGGCGTCGACGACGACGTGGTCGGGGTTGACCGCACCGGACACCACCGCCTCGCCCAGCCCCGGACTCGCGTCGATGACGGTCCACCCGCGGCGGCCGGTGAGCGGGTCGGCGGTGAACGCCACCCCCGCCACCCGGGCGTCGACCATCCGCTGCACGACGGCCGCGAGCCGCACCGTGCGCTGGTCGATGCCGGTGCTCACCCGGTAGGAGACGGCGCGATCGGTCCACAGGGAGGCCCAGCAGCGGCGGACCGCATCCAGCACCGCGTCCGGGCCGACGACGTTGAGGTAGGTGTCCTGCTGGCCCGCGAAGCTGGCGCCCGGCAGGTCCTCGGCCGTGGCCGATGAGCGCACCGCGACCGGTACGTCCGGGCCCAGGCCGGCGTAGGCGGCGGTCACCGCCGCCACGATGTCGGTGGGTACGGGTGTGGCGAGCAGCCGCTCCCGGATCCGTTCCGGCGCGGGCTCCCCGGGCCGGAACGAATTCGGGAGCACGGCGTCGAGTCCGGCCGCATCGGCGACCCGGGCGTAGGCCGCCGTCGTGACGCAGAACCCGCCGGGGACCTCGAAGCCGGCCCCGAGGAGCTCCCCCAGGTTGGCCGCCTTGCCGCCGACCTGCGGCAGCCGGGCGGCGTCGAGCCGGGCGAGATCGAGGACGAGGGCCCGATCGGTCGCGGCGCCGGGCGGCTGCGTGGTGACCATGAACGAGGGTAGCGCCGGAGCAGAGAGCAACTCAACGCTTGATGAAAAATAGCTCGCACGGCTCGCGGGCCGGGGGTCCGCCGTGTCCGGCGGGCGGGTTCGGGGTAACCCATCCGTTCCGGACGACCCGTTCACCCTTGGAGGACACGGTGGCAGAACGCGGCAGTGCCAAACACGGCGCCCTGAAGGACGAGGCGCTCGAGCGCGAGATCGAGAACGATCTGCGGGGCGGGGGGCCGACGCGCGAGCAGTGGCGTGAAGCCGAGTTCCCCGACGACGAGGAGATCCAGGAGCTGGGCCTGGACGCGCCGCCGCGGCCCGAACTGCGGGACGAGGGCTAACCGATCCCGCAGGTGCCGGCTCAGGTGAGCGTGGCGACGAGGTAGCTGCCCGCGAGCGCGACGGCGAGGAGCCCGAGGACCGCTCGGAGAAGGCTCTCGGGCAACCGTGAGTGGATCCGTGCGCCGATGTAGCCGCCGATGAGGCCGCCGACGCCGCAGATCAGGCCGAGCGTCCAGTTCGGGGCGACGGAACCGCCGGCCGTCACGGACAGCAGCGTGTAGGCGAGGGCGCCGGTGATCGAGGTGAGGAAGGTGCTGGCCAGCGCCGCGGGCGCGACCTCGGCCACGGACACGCCGACGCCCACCAGGATCGGCCCGAGGATCGAGCCGCCCCCGATGCCGTAGACGCCCCCGGCGATCCCGACGGCCAGCGAGAGCGCAACCACCGTTCTCGGCGTGAGCCGCCGGGAGGCCTCGGCTCCTCGCCCACGACCGCGGGTGAGCAGCCAGAGGCCGGTCGGGAGCAGCAGCGCGGCGGCGAGGATCCGGAACGTCGCGGCATCGGATGCCAGGTAGACCCGCAGAACGGCCCCGATGGCGACGCCAGGCAGCGTCCCGGCGAGCATCTGACGCGTCAGCGGGCCCATGAGTTGCCCCTGACGCCGGTAGCGGAACAGGGCACCCGGGCCGGCCACGACGTTGAACAGCAGGTTCGTCGGCGTCACCTGCGGATTGGGGACGTGGAGGACGTCGAGCTGGACCGGGAGCAGGAACACCGCTCCGGACACGCCGACCGGCGTCGTCAGGACGGAGATGCACAGGCCGGCGGCGAACCCGAGAAGCAGGCCCTGCCAGGTCACGCGAGCCCGATTCCCATGCCGATCACTATCGCGCAGACTCCCGCCGCGGGTGGTGCCGGCCCGGCTCAGCGGGCCACCTCGCCGCTGCTCTCACCGGCACTGCGGCACCGCAGAGGCCAGCTCTTCGCCCCCGGCCCGCCCGGTCCCGGCCATCGGCTGCCGGAACAGGACCTGCGTGCCCCGCCGGTCGTGGCGGATCAGCACACCGTCGACGAGGCGGTGCATCAGCAGAATGCCGCGGCCACCGCCGGCGGACGGGCTGCCGGGGGCCCGCCACCGTCCGAAATCCGTGACCTCCATCCAGAGGGCGTCCGGCTCGGTCCACAACGTCACCTCGACGGTCCCGGCCTCGTCGGCGTCGTACGCATGGGCCACGGCGTTGGTCGCCGCCTCGCTGACCGCCAGGAGGAGGTCGTCCTCCAGATCCCCGAGCCCGAGCGGCTCCAGGCACTCGCGCAGCCGCTGTCGGATCGACGCCAGTCGGTCCGGGGTGGCCGGCCAGGTCAGGCGGACGAACTCGGTCTGGTGGTTCCTGGTATCGCGCACAGCGACGCCGCCTCCTGAGCATCGACGAACAGTTGCCCCGGGATTGCCCCGACCGCGGCCCGGGGAAAAGCCATCCACCGCGAGACGCCCCCCACTCACCGCTCTCGCCCCGCGCCGGCCACGGCGGCCGGGCCGTCGCGATGTGTCAGATCGAGGACTCGGACCGACCAGCGCTGATCGGTGCGCACTCGGCGGCGCGCCCGGCGAGCAGCGCGCGCTCGCCCCCGTTCCGCGTGAGTGAGGCCGCGCGCTCGAACTCGTCGTGCGCCTCGCCGAAACGACCGAGCTCGGCCAGGAGGTTACCGCGGACGCTCGGCAGCAGGTGGTAGGTCTTCAGCGACGGTTCCGAGACCAGCCACCACCGACGACAGCCGGGCGGCGCGTTCCTCCCCCGTCGGCACCTCGAACGGGACGCGGGCCTTGGCGAGGGTCCGTTCGGCCCGGACGATCCGCTGGGCGACGGTCGGCTCCGGGACCAGGAACGCACGCGCGATCTCCTCGGTCGCCAGGCCACCGAGCAGGCGGAGCGTGAGCGCGACCCGCGCCTCGGTGGCCAGCACCGGACGGCACGCGATGAACACCAGGCGCAGCAGGTCGTCCTCGATGTCCCCGTGCGACGAGCGTCCGAGGCCGCCGCGCCCCCGATCGGACAGCTTCGTCCGCGCCCCGGCAAGGCCGGGACGGGCCCGACCACCGCCGCTCCGCCACCTGCTCGCGCAGGCGCTGCTCCGCCTCCCTGAGCTCCGGGGTGAACTCGGCGCCGAGGTCATCGGCCTCGAACACCTGCCGGATCTCGATCTCGGACTCCCCCCTCGACCGGGTTGGGGCAACGCTTGACCCACTCGATCGCCTCGTCCAGAGACGTCACCTGGAGCAGCAGAACCCGGCGATGAGCTCCTTCGCCTCGGTGAAGGGACCGTCGATCACGGTCCGCTTCTCTCCGGAGAACCTGACGCGGGCGCCCTTCGAGCTCGGGTGCAGCCCCTCACCCGCGAGCAGCACGCCGGCCTTCGCCAGCTCCTCGTTGTACTTCTGCATCTCCGTGAGGAGCTCCTCGCCGGGGAGGACGCCGGAGCCCGGGATCGACACCGCGAGAAGGATTCTTCCGGCGGGTACCGCCGGCTGCCGATGGTCATACCGGCCGGGCCCCCTGGGCCAGGGGCAGCCGCGCCAGCACCTGGCCACCCATCCACGCGTCCCGGTGCGCCTTCAGCGATGCCATGAGGACGTCGCCGCCGAACACGCCGAAGTCGAACATGCAGACGAAGACGTGCGGAGCGGTGGTGGTGTACGCGCTCACCCGGACCTCGTAGGCCGCGAGCCGATCCTGGAAGCCGGCAGATCCGGCCAGGGTATGCAGGGCGGTCATGTCGGCGAGCGTGCGGGTGAAGCGGCGACGGTCCTGACCAGCGATTGCCCGGGACCAGCTGTAGGCCGCGCCGATCAACGAGTCGACGTCGAGCGGGCCGGCCATGGGCGTGGCACACGGTTGACTCACCTCGAACAGCCGCAGATCCACACCCTTGCCGGCCATCGTGGCGGCCATCCTCCGGCCGTCGCGGCGGTTCCCGACATAGCGGCACGCCTCCCCGTCCTCGAGGCCCTCGGTGAAGAACGACAGCGCCAGCCGCTCACGCTCCTCCTCGCCCAGTACGAAGGCACACACGTGATCATGGGCCGCCAGCTGGGCCCCACCGAACGTCGCCGTGCGCCGGACCTCGGCCGTCGTCGTCATCGCATCACCCGGACCGGAACGGACGGATACCGCCGGACAGGTGGACGTCGGTAACGGCGGGTGCAAGGTGTGATGGCCCAGTGCGGAAGGCATGATTCACAGCCCCGTTTCCGGAGGAGTCCCGGATCTCCGTAGGCGTCACCGGAGACGGGACAGCAGCGGTCGGCGGTCCCAAGGCGCCTCCGAGCGGCACCCACCGTCCTCGCTCCACCCCCCTTTGGCAAGCTCCGGTGGTGCGGGACGCACGAACCGGCAGGTATGTCGGACTCCCGACCGTCCAGCCGACACACCGCGTCTGAGCTGTGGTTTCCCGAATGGGACGCCCCGCTCCCGCTGGGCGGTACGCCGGCCGTGCTCACCCTCGAAGCCGCCCGCGGCAGGAGAGGCAGGGTCGGCAGACGATCGCCCAGCAGGAGATCGTCACATCGCGAACATGTCGTCAATCGCCCGCCGGGTCCGCTCCGCGCTGTTGGGGCATGAGATGGGAGCAAGTCCGGAGTGTGAAGTGACGCCGGCCGCCTTCCCGGCCGGGTTCGAGGGCGCCGCCTGCGGCGGCGCGGGCCGGCTACGCGGGCCCGTGCTTCCCCCGTGCATCGCCCACGATCGAATGAGGGCGTCCAGCAGGGTCCCCGTGCCCCGAACGAGGAGTACGGTCGGCCGTCGCACCAAGCTGGAGCCGGCGATGCCAAACGCACCCGATCAGACAGGCCCCGGGTCGTTCGCCATCGATCTCGAACGCCCGAGCCCGAGTACGTTGGTGTGCACGGTCCGAGGCGAGATCGACATAGCCACCGCGACGGCGTTTCGGACCGGCCTCGAACGCACCGTTGGTACCGCTCGCACGATCGTGATCGATCTCGGCGAGGTCACCTTCATCGGCTCGATCGCCGTAGCGATCATCCTCGATGTCCTCCCGGCGCTGAGCGACGTCCAGGCGCTCAAGGTCGTCACCAGACGAAGCACCGCAAAGGTGTTCGAGATGCTCGCACTCACCCAGATCATCGACTTCTTCCCGGACCGTTCGACGATCTGAGCCGATGCCCGGAGGGGACCGCGCACTCCCCGGCCATCCAGCGTCCGACGCCGACCTCGAATGCGTGTGAGTCGTGAAGTGAGGGGCCGGGGCACCGGAAGGCACGTCGAGATCGATCCCTGGACCGTCCGTGGGCCGTCGGACGTCGGGGAGCGCTGAGAACCCGGAGAACGAGCGAGCGCGTTTCGCCTGTTCACCAGAGATGCCCCGCTCCCCCGGGCACTGGTCCGAGGGGGCGGGGCGGACGAGCTGGCCTGTAAGCCGGATCCTGTTCCCGGGCGCCTCACGGCGCTCCGTTCGGCGGCCATCCATCTCGGCCCGCCGTCACCGGCGGGCTCTGCGCGGCCTACCCGCAGACTCGGGCGGGCAACCCTCGAACGTCTGCGCAGCTCCTGTCCGGTGAAGGACGGGAGCCTCTTGGCCTTGCTCCAGGTGGGGTTTACCGAGCCACCCCGGTCACCCGGGGTGCTGGTGGTCTCTTACACCACCGTTTCACCCTTACCCCGCGCTCGCGCGCGGGGCGGTCTGTTCTCTGTGGCACTGTCCCGCGGGTCGCCCCGGGTTGCCGTTAGCAACCACCTTGCCCTGCGGAGTCCGGACTTTCCTCGGCGGCGGTTCAGCCGAACCGCCGACGCGACCGCCCGGCCAGCTCGTCCGCACCTTCCATTCTACGCAGCCGGGTGCGGCGGGGCGGGATAGCGTGCCCCCTCGTGATGGACGCGTCGCCGGGTGCGCTGGTGTTCCTGCTCCTCGCAGGGCTGTTCGCGGGCGGAGTGAACGCCGTCGCCGGCGGCGGCTCGCTGCTGGTGTTCCCCGCCCTGCTGGCGGTCGGCTTCTCCCCGCTCGCGGCCAACGTCACCAACTCCGTCGCGCAGTGGCCCGGCTACCTGGGCATCGTGATCGGCGCCCGGCGGGACCTGCGCGAGCAGCGGCGCCGCATCCTGCTCACCTCCACCGTCGCCGTTCTGGGCTCGGGGATCGGCTGCGTGCTGCTGCTGATACTGCCCGGTGAGGTGTTCGACGCGGTCGTGCCCGCCCTCGTGATCATGGCCAGTCTGCTGTTGGCGCTGCAGCCCCGGATCAAGCGCTGGATCGGTCAGCCCGACCCGAGCGCCCCGGACCGGCTGGGGGTGCTGCTTCCCGCTGTCTTCCTCGCCGCGATCTACGGTGGCTACTTCGGCGGCGCCCTGGGCGTCATCCTCATCGCCACACTGTCCCTGTTCGCGAACGACCGCCTGGTCCGGCTGAACGCGCTGAAAGGGTTGCTGTCGCTGGTCATCGCGACGGTGACCGTGGTGGTGTTCGCGATCGGCGCGCCCGTCGACTGGCTGGCCGTATCTCTGTTGGCGCCGACGACCCTGATCGGCGGGTTCCTCGGCGCGAAACTCGCGCAGCGGCTCCCGGAGAACGTGCTGCGCTGGTGCGTCGTCGTCCTGGGCATCGCGGTCGGCATCTGGCTGACCGTGAGCTGAGGCTGGTCCGGGTCGCCGCGGCGGGAGTGACCCGGTGGACCACCTCATCCGCCAGGGCCGGCTACGGGGTTACTACCCCATCATGAACCCCTCGCGCCGGGTTTCGACGCGGCCGGGGACGGTCGAGCAGGCCGGCCGGCCGCCCTCGGGTTCGCGCCGGGCGACCCGGTGTTCGGCTGCGTGCGCCGCGACGAGGTGCAGTGCGGCACCCATGCCGAACTGGTGCCCGCCCCGCTGCGCACGCTCGCCCACCGACCGCCCGAACTGGACCTCACGCAGGCCGCCGCGCTGGTGGGCGGATCCGGAGACCGCGCTCGCCCAGGGCGGGCGGTACGTGCGGGTCCAACCGGGCTCCGAGCAGCTCGCCTGGCCGGCCCGGGCGCAGTGCAGGGGCGCCCGGGCATCGAGGTGCAGCAGGCCTTCCCACTGGAGCAGGCACCGCAGGCCCAGGCGCTGCTGGAGGAGCGTCACGTCCGGGGCGAACTCGTCCTGCTCGTGTGAGCCGGTGACGTCGCGCGATCAGGCCGCCGGGAGGTAGGACGTGTCGTTCACCAGGCGCACCGAGGTACCGCCGTCGGGGTAGAAGTCGGCGATGCACAGCGACGCGAGATCCAGGTGCACCCGATAGAGGATCTCCGGGCCGGACCCCAGGGCCTCGCACAACAGCATCTTGATCGGGGTCACGTGGCTGACCACCACCACGGTGGACGCCGGGTACTCGGCGACGATCTTCGCCCGCTCCGCCGCGACCCGTCTGCCGACCTCGGCGAAGCTCTCCCCGCCCGGCGGGCGGACGTCCTGCGAGCCCAACCACCGAGCGTGCAGCTCCGGGTCGCGGTCGCGGGCCTCGGCGAAGGTGAGGCCCTCCCAGTGGCCGAAGTCGGTCTCGATCAGTCCCTCGCGCACCACCAGGGGCGCAGCGGTCGCCTCGGCGACGGCCGCAGCGGTCTGCCGGGCCCTCCGCAACGGCGAGGTCAGCACCGCGGCGATCCCGTCCATCCCGGCCAGCCGGGCGGCCGCACCCGCGGCCTGGGCGTGGCCCAGCTGGGTGAGCTCGGGATCGCCGTGCCCCGAGTAACGCCGATGCACCGACAGCGGCGTCTGGCCGTGGCGCAGGAGCAGCAGCCGCGTGGGCTGCCCGACCTGGCCCGTCCACGCGGTGGTGGCCGTCTGCTCCCCCTTGCCCGCGGCGGAATCCGACGTCGTCACCGCTCCGCCTGCGCGTCCATGGCCTCGTTCGCCAGCGCGTCGGCCCTGCTGTTGCGCGCCCGCGGGACCCAGCCGAACCTCGCCCCGCCCAGCTCGCGGACCAGCGCGGCGGCCTCGGCGGCCAGCGCCCGCAGCGCGGGGTGCTTGATCTGCCAGCGCCCCGACATCTGCTCGACGACGAGCTTGGAGTCCATCTTCACCTCGACGTCGGAGGCGCCCAGCTCCCGCGCCGCCTGCAGGCCCGCGATCAGGCCCTGGTACTCGGCGACGTTGTTGGTGGCGATGCCCAGGCCGCCGTGCCGCTCGGCCAGCACCTCCTCGGTGGCGGCGTCGAGCACGACGGCCCCGTACCCGGCCGGACCGGGGTTGCCGCGCGACCCACCGTCGGCCTCGACGATCACCTTCACCGGGCCGCCTTCACAGACCGGACTCCTTCGTGCGCACCAGGATCACGCCGCACTCCTCGCAGTGCACCACCTCGTCGGCCGGCGCGCTCCGCAGCGCCCCGAGCGCGGTCCGGTCCAGCTCGAGCCGGCAGGCGCCGCAGCGCCGCTCGCGCAGCGCGGCCGCGCCGACGCCGCCCTGTTCCCGCCGCCGCTCGTAGGCGGCCAGCACATCGGCCGGCAGGGCCGCGACGAGCTCCGCGCGGGCGCGCCGGCGCCCGGCTTCGGCCGCGTCGATGTCCAGCAGCGCGGTGTCACGGCGCGCGGTGATCTCCGAAAGCTTCTGCTCCGCCTCGGCGAGCACGCTGCGGGCGTGGTCGAGGTCGATGCCCAGCGCCTCGCGGCGCTCCATCACCTCGAGCTGCTCGTCCTCCAGAAAACGCTGGCGGCGGGCCAGGGTCTCCAGCTCGTGCTGCAGGTCGGTGGCCTGCTTGGCCCCGACCCCGGCACCGGCCAGGAGCTGCTGGTCGCGAGCGGTGCGCACCCGGACGCCCTCGACGTCACGCTCCAGCCGGCGGATGTCGCGGTCCAGGTCACCGGCGGCGGTCTCGGTCTCGACGAGCTTGTCCTTGCCCGCCCGCACCGCCGCTTCCGCGCCGGTGAGCTCGGCGTGCTCGGGCAGGGTGCGACGCCGGTGGGCCAGCCGCGTCAGTTCGGCGTCGACGTCGGCGAGGTCGAGCAGCCGCCGCTGTACGGCGGGATCGGCCTTCATGAGGAGGTCCTTCCGGTCGTGCCTGATGTAGCGGGTGTCCCGATCGTCCCGATGGTCCAGGGGTCGGTGCGCAGCCGGGAAACGTGGACTTCGACGCTACCCCCCAACGCGGCACGCACCACGTCGGCCGCCTGCCCGCACCACGGCCACTCCGACGCCCAGTGCGCGACGTCGACCAGCGCGGGCGACGGGCGGCCGGGCAGCGACCCGGCGAGCAGATGCTCGGCGGCCGGGTGGTGGCGCAGATCGGCGGTCACGTAGGCGTCCACACCCGCGGCGATCGCGGCGCCGAGCGCGGAGTCACCGGCCCCACCGCATACCGCGACCCGCCGGATCTCCCGGTCCGGATCGCCTGCGGCGCGCACTCCCCACGCGGTCGGCGGCAACGCTGCGGCGACCCGCTCGGTGAACACCGACAGCGGTTCGGGCGCGGCCAGCGCGCCGACCCGCCCCAGCCCGACCGATGCCGGGAGGCCGGCGAGTTCCAGCACGTCGAACGCCGGCTCCTCGTACGGGTGGGCGGCGCGCAGCGCGGCGACGACGGCGGCCCGCTTGCGGCGCGGCAGCACCATCTCCAGCCGGGTCTCGGCGACCCGCTCGAGTTTGCCCACCCGCCCGATCGCCGGGTTCGCGCCTTCCAACGGCAGGAACTGCCCGGTACCCGCGGTCGCGAACGAGCAGTGGCTGTAGTCCCCGATCTGACCGGCCCCGGCGGCGGCCAGGGCGTCGTGCACGGCCGTGATGGCCGGACCGACCGGGACGAACACGACGATCTTGTCCAGTTCCTCGGCGGGCGCCGGCTGCAACGGGCCCTCCACGTCGAGACCGATCGCCGCGGCGAGCGCGTCGGAGACGCCGGGATCGGCGGAGTCGGCGTTGGTGTGCGCAGTGTACAGACCGGTACCGGCCCGGATCAGCCGGTGCACCAACGCGCCCTTCGGGGTGTCCGCGCCGACGCCGTGCACCCCGCGCAGCAGCAGCGGATGGTGGGTGACCAGCAACTGCGCGCCGGACCCGATCGCCTCGTCGACGGTCGCGCGTACCGGGTCGACGGCGAACAGGACCGTGTCGACCGGATCGTCCGGATCGCCGCAGACCAGGCCGACGGCGTCCCAGTCCTGGGCCAGCGCGGGCGGGTAGGCGGCTTCCAGGGCGGCGGTGACGTCGGCCAGGCGGGCGGTCATGCGGGGACCTCGATCTCGTGCAGAACCTTGTCCAGCGCCTTCTCCAGCGCCTCGACGAGCCGGGCCACCTGCTCGGGTGGCCGGACCGCAACCCGTAGGTGGTCGGCACAGAGCCCGGGGAACGTGTCGCCGCGGCGCACCGCCACCCCGGCCGCGCGCAGCTCACCGCGCACCCGCTCGCCGGAGCCGTCCGGCAGCCGCAGCAGCAGGTAGGGCGCGGCGCCCGGCAGCACCGTCACCCCGTCGACGGCGGCCAGCGCCGCGGCCTGGCCGGCCCGGGCTGCCACCAGTCCCTCGGCGGCCCGCTGCGCCTGCGCCACCGCCGTCGGCTCGCTGCACGCGATGACGGCCTCCAGCGCGATCGTCCCGACCGGCCACTGCGGGCGGGGGGCGGCCAACCGGGCGAGCAGGTCGGGGGCGGCCAGGGCGTACCCGGCGCGCAGCCCGGCCAGGGCCCACGTCTTGGTCAGGCTGCGCAGCACCAGCAGACCCGGGACGTCGCCGGCGGCGGCGAGCGATTCGGGCTCCCCGGGCAACGCGTCGGCGAACGCCTCGTCGACGACCAGCACCCGGCCCGGCCGGGCCAGCGCCCGGATCGCCGACGCCGGGTGCAGCACGCCGGTCGGGTTGGTGGGGTTGCCGACCACGACGAGGTCGGCCTCGGCCGGGACGTCCGCGGGACGCAACCGGTGCCCGTCGGCCTCCTCGGTGTGCACCCGGGTCACCGGGACGCCCGCGCCGCGCAGGGCCGCCTCGGGCTCGGTGAACCCCGGATGCACCACGCAGGCCAGCCGCGGCCGCAGGGCCGGGAGCAGCGCGAAGCCCTCCGCACTGCCGGCCAGGACGAGCACCTCGTCGGGACGGCGCCCGTGCCGGCGGGCGACCGCGGCGCGGGCGGCCTCGTCGTGCGTCGCGCTCGGGTACCGGGCCAGCCCGTCCAGCGTCGCGGCGAGCCGCTCGCGCAGCCAGCCGGGCGGCGCGACACCCTGCACGTTGACCGCGAAGTCGAGCAGGCCGGGCTCCGCGTCGACGTCGCCGTGGTGGCGCAGGGCCGATGTGTCGTACCCGTCGTCGCGCTGCAGGTCTCCCGCCATGGATGAGCACCCTACGGTGATCGTGTAGATCTCAGTTCGGTCTGTGTCCACCGCTCGGTTCGCAGGGTCGACGTGACCCGCCGATCCGCGATCCGGCACATCTCTCAGGATCGCAGCCCGCCGAGCCGGCGATGCGGCCGCCGATCCCGTCGATGGCGCGGCCGCCGTGCAGTTCGAGGTCGAGCAGCGCCATCAGCACCTGCCGCTCATCGATCTCCGGGTCGGCCGGCGCCCGGGTGACCAGGGGCCCCGCCGGGGTGCACGGGACGGCCGATGTGCCGACCGACCGGCCCGGCCGGTGGACAAGATCACCGCGCCGAGCGCGCCACCGGCCGGATCGGTCAGACTTGGCCATGTGACCGCTCCACGAGAGACGTTCTCCGTGACGTTCGTCTGTACCGGCAACATCTGCCGCTCGCCGATGGCCGAGAAGGTCTTCGTCGCCGAGCTCGCCAGGGCGGGCCTGTCCGACCAGGTCAGCGTGACCAGCGCGGGCACCGGCGGATGGCACGTCGGCAACCCGGCCGACGAGCGGGCGGCCGCGGTGCTGCGCGCACACGGGTACCCCGACACGCACGTCGCACGGCAGGTCGACGCCGAGGTGCTCTCGGCGGATCTGATCATCGCGCTGGACAGCGAGCACCGCCGGGCGCTGCAGCGGTCGGTGCCCGAACCGGACCGCGTCCGGCTGCTCCGCTCGTTCGACCCGGCCGCACCGGCGGGCGCCGAGGTCCCGGACCCCTACTACGGCGGACCGGACGGGTTCGACGAGGTGCTGGCGATGGTGAAGGCGGCGATGCCCGGGCTCCTGGACTGGGTCCGGGCCCGGCTGTGAGCCCCGGCGCGGCCGCGGCCCGGCTGCTCGGCGTGCCCGTGCGCCGGACC
Source organism: Pseudonocardia bannensis (assembly GCF_012911875.1). Classification (GTDB taxonomy): domain Bacteria; phylum Actinomycetota; class Actinomycetes; order Mycobacteriales; family Pseudonocardiaceae; genus Pseudonocardia; species Pseudonocardia bannensis. Next base: position 40,929 of record NZ_JAAXKZ010000022.1, read on the forward strand.
GCCCCGCTGGGCGGCGCCAGCCGGGTCGACCTCGACGACGGCCGCAGGGTCGTCGTCAAGCCGGGGCACGGCGCGGGTGCCGTCGCCGCCGAGGCGGCCGGGTTGCGCTGGCTGGCGGTCCCCGGCGGGCCGCCGGTCCCCGAGGTTCTCGCGGCCGACGACGCGTGGCTGGTGACCGGGTTCGTGACCGCCGGCGGGGCGCCGCCGGGTGCCGCGGCCGAGCTGGGCCGCCGGCTCGCCGCGTTGCATGCGGCCGGAGCCCCCGCGTTCGGGGCCCCGCCCCCGGACGGGCCGGTGGACGCCTGGATCGGCCGGGCGCCCATGCGCAACGTCGCGGGCCCGGGCTGGCCCGAGTGGTACGCCGCCGACCGGGTGCTGCCCTACCTGCGCGCGGCCCGTGACGCGGGCACGCTCACCGCCGCGGAGACCGCGGAGATCGAGACCGTGTGCGACCGGCTGCCCGCCCTGGCCGGGCCCGGCGAGCCGCCCGCGCGGCTGCACGGTGACCTGTGGTCGGGCAACGTGCTGTGGGCGACGGACGGCGCATGGCTGATCGACCCGGCGGCCCACGGCGGTCACCGGGAGACCGACCTCGCGATGCTCGCGGTGTTCGGTTGTCCCGGCCTCGACGAGCTCCGCTCCGCGTACACGGAGGCCACCCCACTCGCCGACGGCTGGCGCGAGCGGGTCCCGCTGCACCAGCTGTTCCCGCTGCTGGTGCACGTGGTGCTGTTCGGCCGCGGCTACGCCGGACAGGCCGTCGCCGCCGCCCGCGCCGCGCTCCGGGCGGGTTGACACAGGGCTCTCAGCCGGCTCAGCGCCAGTCGTCGATCAGGTAGACGCCGGCACGGTCGTAGCCCTCCACGTTGGGCCGGTGCATCGTCACCCCGGGCACGTCGGTGCGGAACCCGGAGGCGACGAGGTGGCGGTAGGCCTCGTGCCGGGCGGTGTTGACGCCGAGCGCGAGGTGCTGGGCACCGGTCCCGGCGGCGTAGGCCTGGCACGCGTCGAGCAGCCCGGAGAAGTGCGCGCCCGCATCCCGACCGGGCCGGACCGCGGCGAACTTGACGTAGCAGAACCCGGACCCCGCTTCGGAGCCCGCGCCCGCGTGGCAGACGGCGAGCGCGTGCGGCGCGACGGGATCGTCGCCGAGCAGCAGGACGTCACCGAGCTTCTGGTCGATCACGGCGTCGATCTCACCGCGAACGTCGAGGCCGGGCAGGATCGCGCCGGTGAGCTCGCCGCACGCGGCCACCACGGCGGCCCGGTCGGGCATCTCGGTGAGCCGGGTCCAGGCGGTGCGGGCAGCCGGGACGCCGGTCACCTCGCGGGACATGATGGCGGTGAGGAACCGCGGCCAGAACCCGAACTTCTGGTACAGCCAGTGGTGCCTGGGGCTGTGCGCGAACGTGAACAGTCCCTGGTGGGTGACCCCCCACTCCGCGAACACGCCCAGCGTGGCGTCGACGAGCCGGGCGCCCACCCCGCGGTCCCACAGCCGCGGGGTCACCGACAGCGGGCCGAAGTACGCGACGCTGCCCCAGCGGGTCACCAGGTTGGAGCCGATGAGCTCACCGTCGGCGTAGGCACCGAGCGCGACGACGTGGTCGGCCCGGAAACGGGTCCGCACGAGGTCGGTGTCGCCGAACATGTCCGTACCGAGGAAGGTGCCGAACGCGTCGCGGAAGATCAGGTCGGCGGTGTCCAGATCGCTCTCGGCGAGGGGGCGCACCTCGATGTCCATCCGGGAAGGATGCCCGCTGGTCCATCGTGTACGGACGCCGGGTCGGTGGCGAACAACCGCATCGGATCGCCCGGCGGACACGGATCGGCGGCCCTGCACGAGCGTGCGGTCATCGAGCTCAGCGCCCCGGGCCGCGCAACCCGAAGATCAATGCCGGGTCACCGGGGGTGAAGGTACCCAGCCGCTGGGAGGCGTCGCCGATCTGCCGGTTGCGTTCGAGCAGGCCGCGGCCGAGCGCGAGCTGCCGGCGCTCCCACGCGGCCAGCGCGGACTCGACGTCACCGTGGTGCGCGGTGAGCTGGGCGGCCAGCTCCCACCCGTCCGCCGCCGCCTTGGCCGTCCCGGCGGCGGCGTGCGGACGGACCGCGAAGGCCGCGTCGCCGATCAGGCACACCCGCCCGTGCACCATCCGAGGCACCTCGATGTCGAACACGGCCTGCACGAACGGCTCGGCCACCCCGGTGACCGCCTCGGCGATGACCGGCGCGAGCGCGGCGGTCGCGTCGTCGCGCAGCCGGGACGCGAACTCCGGCCGAGCCGCCCCCGGCGGCAACGAGACCTGCCGGAACCGGCCCTCCCGGTCGGTCATCAGCTCCTCGAAGTCCGCGCCGGTCGCGACGTTGCGGTACCAGACGAAGTTCATCAGCCGCTTTCCCGGCTCCAACGACCCGTCCGGGCCCGGGATCGGGTAGACGAGGACGTGGCTGTCGGTGAGCACCTGGTAGGTGATCGCGTCGGACAGCGCGGCGAAGGTGGGCCCGGTCAGCGCCGATTCCGGCAGCGTCCCCCGCCAGGCGACGTAGCCGGAGTAGCACGGCGCGACCTCGGGCAGGAGCGCCGAGCGGGCTGCGGAGTTGATCCCGTCGGCACACACCAGCAGGTCGGCGTGCAGCCGGTCCCCGGAGCGCAGTTGCAGTTCGACCCCGTCACCGTGCCCGGCGAAGCCGGTCACCTCGTGGTCCAGCCGGTAGCGCTCTCGCGGCAACTGGTCGAGCAGCGCGCGATAGATCGTGTTCCAGGACGAGAACCGGTAGGCGTGCGCGCGCTCGTGCACGATCCCGCCCCGGGAGTCGAGGAAGCGGATGAACCCCGTGGAGCTGCACAGCGTGTCCGGCGGGATCTCGGTCTTCTCGGCGAACCAGCGCACCGTCTCGTCCAGTACGCAGATGCCCGCCCCCCGGGCCTCCAACGTGGACGGTGAGCGCTCGTGCACCGTCACGTCGCAGCCGGCGGCGGCGAGCACCAGCGCCGCGGTGAGGCCGCCCAGCGATCCGCCGACGACGGCGACGGTGGGAGCCTGCAACGGCACGCTCAGGGCCGGCCGAACGTCGCGATCCGGTCGACGGTGAGCTCGAAGAGCACCCGTCGCTCGTTGATCGACGGGTCGCGCAGGCCGTAGGGCGGCTCGTTGCCGGTGTACTTGGTCCAGATCCGGTCGAGCTGCGCGGTCACCCGCGGGCCCTCCTCCGGGTCGTCCTCGGACACCTCGCGCCGCACCGTGCACTTGATCGACACCCAGTGGTAGGCGTTCGCGGGGTTCATCAGCGCGAACGTCAGCTGCGGGTTCTGCCGCAGCCACTCCACCTTCTTGCGGTGCGTGGCCAGGTTGAGCAGCACCAGGTCGCCCTCGTAGTCGAACCACACCGGCGTGAGGTTGGAGCGCCCGTCCTTGCCCGTCACCGAGACGATCGCGGTGACCGGATCGTCGAGCAGACGCTTGTAGGTCGGATCGAGATCGGACAACGACGAGATCGACCCGTGGTCGCCCACGGTGAACTGCCCGGGCTGCAGACCGTCGGCCACGTCCAGGAAACGAGCAACGCTGATCGTCATGGCGGCTAGCGTAGACAACATGTCGGCTGGGTCACACACTTTCACCTCCGTCGCCGCCGGGCTGGCCGACGGCCTGCACGGTGCCGGAGTGCGGCGGCTGTTCGGGATGCCCGGCGGCGGGCCGAACCTGGAGATGATCGGCGCCGCCGCCGAGCGCGGCATCGGCTTCACCCTCGCCCACGGCGAGACCGCCGCATGCGTGATGGCCGGGGCCTTCGGGCTGCTCACCGGCACCCCGGGCACCGCGCTCGTGACCCGCGGGCCCGGGCTGACGAGCGCGGTGAACGGGCTCGCCCAGGCCTTCCTGGACCGCTCGCCGCTGCTGCTCCTCAGCGACTGCGTGCCGGCCGTCCAACGCGATCGGATCGCCCACCAGCGTCTCGACCAGCTCGCCGTCGCCGCGCCGGTGACGCGGTGGAACGGGACCCTCGGCCACCGCGACCCGGCCGCCACCGTGGCCGCCGCAGCCGCGCTGGCCGCCGGGCCACCGGCCGGGGCGGTGCACCTCGACTACGACGCGAGCGTCCCCGGCGACCTGCCGCCGGCCGTCGTCCCGCCCGCGGCACCCGACGCCGCCGCGCTCGAGCGGGCGATCGCCGTGGCCGGTGGACGGCGGCGTCCGGTGGTGGTGCTCGGTGTCGACGCGGTGGCGCACGCGCCGGCGCTGCGGGAGGTCCTCACCGGCGGCGGCGTCCCGGTCCTGACCACCTACCAGGCGGCCGGCGTGGTCGACTCCGGTTCCCCGGAGTCGGCGGGGCTGTTCACCAACGCCGCGCTGGAGCGCCCGCTGCTCGACCGGGCCGACCTGATCGTCGGGGTCGGTCTCGACCCGGTCGAGCCGTTGCCGGCACCGTGGTCCTACGACGCCCCGACCCTGCTGCTCACCCCCGCCGAGGTCGACCCGGCGTACTTCGGCTCCCCCACCGTGGTCGACGGCCCGCCCGCCCCGGCGCTCGCGGCCGTGCTCGGCGCCTGCATCCCCGACTGGCCGGCCGGGGCCGGGCAGCGGCACCGGCGGGCCCGGCTCGCCGACCTCGCCGCGGACGCCCGCGACGGCGCGGGCCTGCACCCGATCGACCTGGTCCGCGCGGTGCACGAGATCGCCGGGCACGCGCAACTGACCGTCGACGCGGGTGCGCACATGCTCGCCGCGATGCCGTTCTGGCCGGCCACCCGCCCGCACGGGATCCTGATCTCCAACGGGCTCGCGACGATGGGTTACGCGCTGCCCGCCGCGATCGGCGCCGCGCTGGCCAGGCGCGGGGAGCGGGTCGTCTGCCTCGTCGGCGACGGCGGGCTCGGGATGAGCCTCGCCGAGCTGGAGACCCTGGCCCGGATCGCCCTGCCGGTCACCGTCGTCGTGTTCGACGACGCGGCGCTGAGCCTCATCGAACTCAAGCAACGGGCCGGGCAGGGCGGAGCGGACGCGGTGCGCTTCGATCCGGTCGACTTCGCGGGGGTCGCCGCCGCGATGGGAGTGCCGAGCGCGGTCGCCGACGACGTCGCCGGGGTCCGGGCCGCTCTCTCGGCGCCGTCGGCGGCCGGCCCGGGCCCGTTCCTGCTCGACGCCCGCATCGGCCCCGCCGGCTACCGCCACATCATCGACGTCTCGCGTGGCTAGGGCCGTTCGACCAGGACCCGAGGACCTTCAATCGCCTACCCGACCGGACTGAAGATCCGCAACACCGAGCCGGGCCTGCTCGGTGCGGGCGAGTTCGCCAGCTGTGACCGGCGACGTTCAGGACCGCTCGCGCAGCTCCGCGAGCGAGCCCGTCATCGCGTCGGCCAGCACGTCCACGTCGGGCATCGCGTCGCGGTCGGCGTTGAGCCCGTAACAGACCCGCCCGTCGTAGGACGTGATCCCGATCCCGACGGCCTGGCCCTTGGCCAGCGGCACCACCGGGAACAGGTCCTGCATCCGGGCGCCCATCGCGTACAGCGGCCGCGGCGGGCCCGGGACGTTCGTCACGAGCACGTTGAACAGCCGGCTGGAGTACTGGCTGGTGAGCCGTGCGCCCATGCGCTGCACGGTCGGCGGGGTCAGCCCGGCCAGGCCGACGAGCGCCGCCGGCGCGGCCGCCCGCCCCTCGCGCTTCTGGGCGTCCATGACCGCGGCGATCCGCCGCAACCGCTGCACGGGGTCCGGCTCGCCGACGGGCAGATCGACGAAGTAGGCCGAGATCTGGTTACCGGCGGCCCCGTCGGCGCCGCCGCGCCGGGCCCGGACGCTGACCGGGACCATGGCCCGCACCGGGGTGTGCTCGTACAGCGGCTCCCCGCGGGTGATGAGCCAGTACCGCAGGGCACCGGTGACGACGGCGAGCACCACGTCGTTGACCGTGCCGCCGTGCGCCTTGCGGACGGCCCGGTGGTCGGCGAGCGCCGTGCGCGCCATGCCGTAGCGGCGCTGCTCGCCGATGGCCCGGTTCAGCGGCTCCACCGGGCGCCCCTGGGCGGCGCTGCGGGTGGCCTCGACGATCCCGCTCACGGCGCGTCCGACGGTGGCCACCACCTCCCGCACGTCCGCCCCGGCCCGGGCCACGGCGTCGAGGGCACCCCGCGGCCGGCGCAGGTTCTCCAGCACGGCCGAGGCGGCGAGCTCGAGCCCGGACGGTTCGGGCTGCGGGCGCCACTCGTCCGCCGGCGTCTCCCGCGGCCGCGGAGTCTGGTCCAGCAGAATCGAACCGATGTCCATCGACGCCACACCGTCGACCATCGCGTGGTGCGTCTTGGTGATCACGGTGAGCCGGCCGCCGGCCAGCCCCTCGACGAGGTAGATCTCCCAGAGCGGCCGGCTGCGGTCGAGCTGACGGCTGAACAGCCGGCCGACGAGCTCACGCAGCGCGGCATCGGTACCGGGTGCGGGCAGCGCGGAGCGGCGGACGTGAAAGCTGAGGTCGAAGTCCTGGTCGTCCACCCAGACCGGCAGCCCCAGCCGCCCGGGCACCTCGCGCAGCTTCTGCCGGTAGCGCGGCACCAGCGCCAGCCGGTGACCGATCAGCCGGATGAACGCGTCGACGTCGAACTCCTCGCCCTCGGGAGGCGTGAACGTCATCACCCCACCCACGTGCATCGCCGTCGTTCGCTGCTCCATGTGGAGGAACGACGCGTCCAGGGGGGACAGGCGGTCCGGCACGTGGGGTCCTCCCGGCTGGGGTCCGTGAGCGGAGACCCACGCTATAGCGCGCATCGCCGCTCACGGAGGACTACCACCCCCGCAGTGGGAACCCGGAGCTGCCCTGTTCGCCGAGCTTGACCCCGAGCACCTGGTGCAGCTGGATGTTGTCGCGCTCGAAACCGAGCCGGCTGGCCGCCATGTACAGCCGCCAGACCCGCGCCTGGCCGGGGCCCACCTCGGCCACCGCCGCCTCCCAGTGCTCCTCCAGGTTGGCGCCCCAGCAGGCGAGCGTGCGGGCGTAGTGCTCCCGCAGGTTCTCCTCGTGCCGGACCTCGAAGCCGGCGTCGTTCATCACCGAGACGAGGTGCCCGAGGGGTTCCAGCTGGCCGTCCGGGAAGACGTAGCGGGAGATGAACGGGTCGAGGCGGCGGGTGAGCGGGGTCCGCGGCTGGGTGATGCAGTGGTTGAGCAGTCGGCCCTCCGGGCGGAGCTTGCCGTACAGGAAGCCGAAGTACCTCGGCAGCTGCGCCTTGCCGATGTGCTCGGTGAGCCCGATCGAGCTGACGGCGTCGAAACCGTCCTCGGTGACGTCGCGGTAGTCCAGGTGCCGGACCTCGGCGAGATCGCCCAGCCCGCGCCGGGCGATCTCGGCCTGGGCCCACTGCGCCTGGTTGCGCGAGAGCGTCACGCCCAGGGCGCGCACGCCGTGCTCGGCGGCGGCGTGCATGACCATGCCACCCCAGCCGCACCCGACATCCAGCAGCCGCATCCCCGGCTTCAGGGCGAGCTTCGCGGCGACGAGCTCGTGCTTGGCGGCCTGCGCCTGCTCCAGCGTCGCGTCCGCCGTCGGGAAGCACGCGCAGGTGTAGGTCATCGACGGGCCGAGCACCCATTCGTAGAACCGGTTGGACACGTCGTAGTGGTGCGCGATCGCCCGGCGGTCCCGGGCCCTGGAGTGCAGCCGGCCCGGCGGCCGGTACTCCAGGTCGGGCGGCGGGACGCGGTGGCGCAGCCAGACCGGCAGCAACTGCCGTGCCAGCCGCAGCTGCCGCCCGCGCGGGATCGAGTGCAGCGTGACGTCGGCGAGCGCGGACAGCGCCGTGTGCAGGTCACCATCGACCTCGATCTCCCCGGCGACGTAGGCGCGGGCCAGCCCGAGCGAGCCCGGCGCCGATGCCAGCCGCGCCAGCGCCCGCGGTGAGGAGATCCGCAGCGCGACCTCGGCCCCGTCCGGGCCGGCCTTGCTGCCGTCGTAAGCGATCAACCGGACCGGCGCGTCCGCGCCGATCACGCCCGAGAGGATGCCTGCGACAGGTACCCCGCTCATCGTTCCCCCGTTCCCACAACCTTCGCGAAGAGGCCGGGAAGCCGGCCCTCCGGGTCGTACCGGTCCTTGACCGCCCGATAGGCCGGGCCGTTGTAGCGCTCCCAGAACTCAGCCTCGTCGTAGTGCACCGTCGAGTACAGGGACTTGTGCCCGCCCAGGTCGGCGACGAGCGTCTCGATCAGGCGGTTGTGCGCGTCGGCGGGATGCCCGGGCCGGCGCGGCACCGCGGACCAGAACCCGACGTTGACGTAGAGCTCGCCGGGCTTCATCGGGTAGAGCGGCCAACTCCGCTCGCCGCGCAGCCGCACCGGGCACAACCAGACCGGGGAGATCCCGACGTCGCGGTGGAACACCTCGAGGAACTCCGCCAGGCGCGACACCGGGATCTCGACGTCCTGGATCACCGGTTCCTCGGACGGGGCCCCGGCGAGCCGGCGGACCCGGTCGCTCGCGCCGAAGCGACGGTCCAGCGCCACCAGACGGCGGTAGACGTCCGAGCGGCGGTAGCGCCGCGGCCACAGGCGCCGGACCACCGGGTTCTGCACCCCGAAAGCGCGCGAGCACCAGAACCAGTCGGTGTCCCAGCGCCAGAGGTAGTCCCGGACGCGCAGGTGGTCGACGGGGCGCCGGCGCACCGACCGGTAGAAGATGTCCTGCCCGGTGTAGTCGGAGACCCGGGCGCCGGGCATGGGGACGTCCACGAACTCCCCGACGGTCAGGTACTGCTCGCCGCGGCCGAACACGGTGCCGTCCAGGACGTCGGGCGAGCCCCGCCTTCCGGGCCCGAGAGCGGACAGCCGCTCGATCTCGGCGGACGCGGCGGCGGCCGAGTCCTCGCCGGTGAACCGGCGGTGGGTCAGCCGGACGTAGGGCGCCACCGGCTGGAGTTCGATGACCAGGCGCAACGCGTACCCGAGGGTGCCGTAGGAGTTCGGGAACGCGGCGAACAGATCCGCGTGGGCGTTGCCGGGGGTGGCGGTGACGAGCTCGCCGGACCCGGTGAGGACGTCCATCTCGAGCACGGACTCGTGCGGCAGGCCGTGCCGGAACGACGTCGACTCGATCCCGAGCCCGGCCACCGCCCCGCCGAGGGTGATGGTCTTGAGTTGCGGCACGACCAGTGGCATCAGCCCGTGCGCGAGTGTCGCATCGACCAGGTCCTCATAGGTCGTCATGCCCTGCACCTCGGCGGTGCGGGCGATTCGGTCGATATGGATCACCCCCGACAGCCCGCTGGTGTCCAGGCGTCGGGTGTCGGACCCATCGGTACCGAAACGGAACAAATTGGAGGTTCGCTTGCCGAGCCGGACGGGCGCGCCGGGCGGGAGCTCACGGAAACGTCGCACCAGGTCAGTGGCTGTGTCCGAGTGCTGGGCGGGCGACACGAGCGCGGCCTGGGTGCTCATCTGATCGACGCTAACCCTCGACGGCCGACCTGCCCAGAGTCCAACGAGCAGTTGCTACAGGCCTGTGATCTGATCTCGGCCGTGTCCCCAGTAGATTCCCCGAATCCACGGCAGAACGTCACGTTCCCGAGCAACGGCAGCACCGCCCACGGTTACCTCGCCCTCCCCGAATCGGGCCGCGGGCCGGGCGTGGTCGTCATCCAGGAGTGGTGGGGCCTCACCGATCACATCGCCGACGTGGCCAACCGCCTCGCCGCGGAGGGCTTCGTCGCGCTGGCACCCGACCTCTACGGCGGCGCCACCACCCACGACTCCGACGAGGCCGGCGAGCTGATGGGCAAGCTGCCGGTGGGCGACGCGGCCACCGACCTGGGCGGCGCGGTCGACTTCCTGCTCGCCCACGAGGCGGTGACCTCGTCGAAGGTCGGCGCGGTCGGCTTCTGCATGGGCGGCGGGTTCGTCCTCGTGCTCGCCGCGCAGCAGGGCGACAAGATCGGTGCCGCGGTGCCGTTCTACGGCGTCCTCAAGGAGGACTACCCGAGCTTCGCGAGCCTCACCGCACCGCTGCTCGGCCACTTCGGCGAGACCGACCAGATGGCCGACCCCGACGCGGTGCGCGCCCTGGCCGAGCGGATCGAGCGGGAGTCGGGCGTCACGCCGCAGTTCCACATCTACCCGGCCGGGCACGCGTTCTTCAACGACGAGAACCACATGGGCACCTACGACCCGGAGCAGGCCCGGCTGGCCTGGGACCGCACGCTGGAGTTCCTGCGCGCCCACCTGGGCTGACGCCCGGTGAGCGGGGACTGCCGCCCTGGCGGCCGTCCCCGCTCACGACCGTTTCACGAGCCCGGCGACGATCTTGGGCAGCGCGCCGGCACCGGTGGCCGGGTGGTACTCCTCGGCGGTCCGGGTCAGCGCCGCGTGCTCGGCGTCGGTGAGCGTGATGTCCGCGGCGGCCGCGTTGCTCTCCATCTGCGCCACGCTCGACGCGCCGGGGATCGCCAGCACGTTCGGGAAGTGGATCACCCAGGCCAGCGCGACCTGGGCCGGGGTGGCGTCGTGCGTCTGCGCGACGTCGCGCAGGGCGTCGAGCAGCGGCCGCGCCGCCTGCAGGTTCTCCGGCAGGAACAGCGCGTTCGCCGAGCGCACGCCGCCCGACGGCCGGTTCGTCTCGTCGTAGCGTCCGGACAGCAGGCCCTGCGCGAGCGGGCTGTACGCGATGATCACGTGGCCGGTGCGCTGCGCCCACGGCAACATCTCCCGCAGCGGCGCGCGCGAGACCAGGCTGAACTGCACCTGGTTGGACAGCACCCGGGAGCCGTAGGCGACCTCGCTGCGCTGCCAGCGCTGCAGCGGGTAGTTGCTCACGCCCACCTCGTCGACGATCCCGACGTCGTGCAGCGCGCGCATGCCCCGCATGGTCGTGCTGTCCGGGACCAGTGGGTTGGGCTGGTGGACCTGGTAGAGGTCGATCGTCCGGACACCGAGGCGCTGCGCGCTGGCCACACCGCGCTGCTCCACGACGCCCGCCGTCGGCAGCACCGGGAAGACCTTGCTCGCGACGACGACGTCGTCGGTGCCGCCCGACTCGCGCAGCGCCTGGCCGAGGATCCGCTCACTGCGGCCGAAGCCGTAGATCTCCGCGGTGTCGAACACGGTGACGCCGAGCTCGCGGGCCCGCGCGACGATCCGGCCGGCCTCGCGGTCGGCGTAGTCCCCGCCGTAGCCCCACTCCCGGGAGCCGAACTGCCAGGTGCCCAGGCCGATGGCCGAGTAGCGCTTCGTGGTTCCGATGTTCTCGAGGTAGCGCATCGGCTCAGTGAACACCGTGATCCGGGGGGTGGTCGCGACGAAGCGCCGGATACATCCGGATCACCCCTGGCGTGACCGGCGTCATGCGGGGCAGGGTGGGGAGGCCCCTCAGGAGGAGACGTCATGACCGTGACCGAGCCGGCAACGACGCCGGACACCACGCTCACCCACCCGCTCGAACCGCTGTCCGCCGCCGAGATCAGCGCCGCGGCCGACCTGCTCCGCGCGGCCGGACACATCGGGCCGGCCTCCCGGTTCGTCTCACTCGTGCTGCGCGAACCGGCCAAGGACGCCGTGCTCGCCCACGACGCGGACGGCAGCCCCGTCGACCGCCAGGCGTTCGCGGTCGTGCTCGACAAGTCCGACGGCCGGACCTACGAGGCCGTCGTGTCGCTCACCGACCGTGGCGTCGTGAGCTGGGAGCACGTGCCGGGCGTGCAGCCGCAGGTGATGCTCGAGGAGTTCTTCGAGTGCGAGGAGATCGTCAAGGCCGCGCCGGAGGTGCAGCAGGCGCTGCGCGACCGCGGCGTCACCTCGTTCGACGGTGTGATGGTCGACCCCTGGTCGGCCGGGCACTACGGCGACGAGCACTCCGGCCGGCTGCTGCGCGCGCTGGTCTGGATCAAGATCGGCGGACCGGACGACAACGGTTACGCCCACCCGGTCGAGAACCTGGTCGTCTACGTCGACATGAACGCCAAGCGGGTGGTCGACCTGCAGGACCACGGCGTCGTCCCGATACCGCAGCAGCCGGGGCCGTACACGCCCGACGCGCACCCACCGCGCACCGACCTCAAGCCCATCGAGATCACCCAACCCGAGGGCACGTCCTTCCAGGTGGACGGGCACGAGGTGCGCTGGCAGAAGTGGCGGTTCCGGATCGGCTTCACCCCGCGCGAAGGGGTCGTGCTGCACACGGTGCGCTACTCCGACGGCGACCGGGAGCGCTCGATCCTGCACCGGGCCTCGCTCTCGGAGATGGTCGTGCCGTACGGCGACCCGGCCCCGACGCACCGCCGCAAGAACGCCTTCGACGCCGGCGAGTACAACATCGGCACCCTGGCCAACCCGCTGGAGCTGGGCTGCGACTGCCTGGGCGAGATCCGCTACTTCGACGGTGTGATCGTCGACGGTGACGGCAACCCGCTGACCATCCCGAACGCGGTGTGCCTGCACGAGGAGGACTACGGCCTGCTCTGGAAGCACACCGACTTCCGCACCGAGAAGACCGAGGTGCGCCGCTCGCGGCGGCTGGTGATCTCCTTCGTCGCCACGGTGGGCAACTACGAGTACGGCTTCTTCTGGTACCTCTACCAGGACGGGAACATCGAGTTCGAGGTCAAGCTGACCGGGATCCTGTCCACCGGCGCGGTGGCACCGGGCACCACGCCGACGCACGGCCAGTTGCTCAACGCCGACGGGCTCTACGCGCCGATTCACCAGCACGTGTTCAACATGCGGCTCGACTTCGACGTCGACGGCGTGGCCAACTCCGTCTACGAGATCAACACCGAGACCGACCCGCCCGGCCCGGACAACCCGATCGGCAACGGCTTCCGGACGGTGGCCACCCTGCTGGGCACCGAGCAGGCGGCGCAGCGGAGGGTCAGCCTCGATTCGGCGCGGTACTGGAAGATCGTCAACCCGCACGTGCCGAACGCCGTCGGCGAGCCCGTCGGGTACGTGCTCAAACCGCACGGCACGGTCGTGCCGTTCGTGCAGCCCGACGCGAGCGTGATGAAGCGGGCGGGATTCATGGCCCAGCACCTGTGGGTCACCCCGCACTCCCCCGCCGAGATGCACGCCGCGGGCGACTACCCGAACCAGCACCAGGGCGGCGAGGGACTGCCACGGTGGACGGCGGCGGACCGGAACGTCTCCGACACCGACGTCGTCGTCTGGTACACCTTCGGCACCCACCACCAGGCGCGGCTCGAGGACTGGCCGGTCATGCCGGTGCAGTACGTCGGCTTCTCGCTGCAACCCTCGGGGTTCTTCGACCGCAGCCCGGCGCTCGACGTGCCACGGCCGGCGAACGGGCACTGCGGGAGCTGATCGACGGCCGCACGGCGGCGGGTGGGGACCGGATGTCCGGATCCGCCCGGCCTGCCGTCGGGCGGCGCGTACGGCGGACGGCCCGGGATCAGCCCGCGTGGTCGTCGAGGAAACGGTCCAGGTACGTCCAGGTCGTCCGGCGGGCCCGGCGCCCGGTGAGCACGCCGAGGTGCCCGCCGGGCGCCGTCTCGAACCGGACCTCCGGCGATCCGCTGAGCAGCCCGGCAACCCGCTGCACCGCGGCGAGCGGGGCGATCACGTCGTTGCGCCCGGCGACGACGAGCACCGGCACCGCGACCGCGGACAGCGGGATGCTGCGCCCGGCCAGCGCGAGCTTGCCGTCGGCGAGGTCGTTGTTGCGCAGCAGCAGGTGGTAGATCTGACCGAAGACCCGTCCCGGGTAGCCGTGCATGTTGTTCATCAGGTGGTCGACGGCCTCGATCTGGGCCAGACAGTCCCGGTCGTCGAGCCGCGAGAGCAGGGTCAGCGGCTTGGTGATCAGCTTGTCGACGGAGGTGAGCTGGAACGCCCAGCTCACCATGGGCGCCGGGAAGCTGCCGACGAGCTGGTAGACCGCCGAGAGACCCCGGCCTCCGGTCACCGCCGCGAGCGGGCGCAGCGGCGCGACCAGCGGGACCGCCGCGATGTCCACGGGGCTGCCGATCGCCGTGACCGTGCGCACCGGGAGCGGTTCCCCCGCCTCGACGGCCGCGGCCACGGTGAGCAGGGCGAAGATGCCGCCGAGCGACCAGGCGACGAGGTGCACCCCGGCGGCGGCGTCCGCGGCGACCCGCCGGACCGCGTCGGGCACCACGTCGTCGACCCAGTGCTCCATGCCGAGGCGGCGATCGGCGAAGGAGATCGGGCGGTAGTCGATCAGGTAGACGGTACGTCCGGCCTGCAGCAGGTGCTCCACCAGCGAGCAGTCCCGGCGCAGGTCGTAGGCGAAGTCGGGAGCGCCCAGCGGGGGCACCAGCAGGACCGGCGCCCCGTCCCGGGCGGGAGCCTCGGGCAACGCGTCGTAGCGGTACAGCGTCGCGTGCGGGCCTGCCTCGATCACCGTTCGGGGCATGCGGGTCAGGTCCGCGACGCCACGGCGGATCACCTTGTCCCGCAAGTTCACCGCGGCCGCCGTCAGCCTCATGGCCGGAGGGTATCCGGCCTGCCCGGGCCATTACCGGCACGGCCGAGCCGTTCCGAGGTTACCGACGAGTATGTGACACTGCGCTCATGCAGCGTGACATCTTCGACGCCGAACACGACGCCTTCCGCGACCTCGTCCGCTCCTTCCTCGCCAAGGAGGTCGTCCCCTTCCACGAGCAGTGGGAGTCCGACGGTCAGGTCAGCCGCGAGGTCTGGAAGGCCGCCGGTGCCGCGGGCCTGCTGGGCACCGACGTCCCCGAGGAGTTCGGCGGCGGCGGGGTCGACGACTTCCGCTACAACGCCGTGCTCACCGAGGAGATCGCGGCGGCCGGGACGAGCGGTCTCGGCTTCCCCTTGCAGAACGACGTCGTCGCGCCCTACCTGCTGCGGCTGGCCACCGACGAGCAGAAGCGCCGCTGGCTGCCCGGGTTCTGCTCCGGGGAGATCATCACTGCGATCGCGATGACCGAGCCGGGCACCGGCAGCGACCTGCAGGGCATCCAGACCTCCGCGGTCCAGGACTCCTCCGGCGACTGGATCCTCAACGGCTCCAAGACGTTCATCACCAACGGCATCATGGCCGACCTGGTGATCGTCGTGGCGCGCACCGACGCGGCCGCGGGCAGCCACGGCTTCAGCCTGCTGGTGGTCGAGCGCGGGATGCCCGGCTTCGAGCGCGGCCGCCGGCTCAACAAGGTGGGCATGAAGGCCCAGGACACCGCGGAGCTGTCGTTCACCGACGTCCGGGTGCCGGCCGCGAACGTGCTCGGCGAGGTCGGGCAGGGCTTCATCTACCTGATGCAGAACCTCGCCCAGGAGCGGCTGTCGATCGCGGTCGGCAGCGTGGCCGGCGCCGAGGCCGCGCTGCGCCACACGGTGCAGTACGCCAAGGACCGCAAGGCCTTCGGCCGGCCGATCGGGAACTTCCAGAACACCCGGTTCGAGCTCGCCGAGATGGACACCGAGATCACCATCGCCCGGGTGTTCGTCGACCGCTGCATCCGCGAGCACGTCGAGGGCGAACTCGCCATCGCCGACGCCGCCAAGGCCAAGTGGTGGGCCTCGGACCTGCTCAAGCGCGTCGTCGACCGCTGCGTGCAGCTGCACGGCGGGTACGGCTACATGCTCGAGTACCCGATCGCCAAGGCCTTCGTCGACTCCCGGGTGCAGGCGATCTTCGGCGGCACCAACGAGATCATGAAGGAGATCATCGGGCGGACCCTGCTGGGCTGACCCCGGCGCGGCGGGGGTATACCCCTGTCATGGCCTTTCGGTTGACGCCCCACGAACGCGGCTTCTACCCGTTGTTCACCCGGGCGGGCGAGAACATTGCGACGGCCGCCGACCTGCTCACCAAGCTGGTCGCGGCCGAGCCCGACGCCCGCCCCGACCTGGCCCGGCAGGTCAAGGAGGCGGAGCACGCCGGGGACGAGCTGACCCACGAGATCATGGTCAAGCTCAACTCCTCGTTCATCACGCCGTTCGACCGGGAGGACATCTACCGGCTCGCGTCGTCGCTGGACGACGTCGTCGACGACATCGAGGAGGCCGCCGACCGGATCGTGCTCTACCGGCTCGGCGCCCTCCCGGCCGCCATGAACGTGCTGGTCGAGGTGCTGCAGCGGGCCGCGGCCGCCACCGCGGAGGCGATGCCGAAGCTCGAGACGATGTCGCAGCTGCGTGAGTACTGGGTGCACGTCAACTCCCTCGAGGACGAGGGCGACGGCGTGTACCGGGTGCTGCTGTCGGAACTGCTCTGCCCACCCGAGGGCGCCGCGGCCGACGTGCTCGCCATCATCAAGACCAAGGAGGTCGTCGACATCCTGGAGGCCGCCCTGGACGCGTGCGAGACGGTGGCGAACACCGTCGAGAGCATCGCGATCAAGGAGGCCTGAGTGGAACTGGCCGCGGTCATCGTGGTGATCGTGGTGGCCCTGGTGTTCGACTACACCAACGGCTTCCACGACGCCGCGAACGCGATCGCCACGTCGGTCTCCACCCGGGCGCTGGCGCCGCGGACCGCGCTGATCATGGCCGCGGTGATGAACCTGATCGGCGCCTTCCTCGGCACCGAGGTGGCCAGCACCGTCGGTAAGGGGATCATCGAGGCGCCGCAGGGCCTGTCCGGGCTGGTGGTGGTGTTGTCCGCGCTGGTCGGCGCGATCATCTGGAACCTCCTGACCTGGTGGTTCGGGCTGCCCTCGTCGTCGTCGCACGCGTTGATCGGCGGTCTCGTCGGGGCCGCGCTCGCCTCGGCGGGCACCGTGCAGTGGTCGGGCGTGCTGGAGAAGGTCGTCATCCCGATGGTGGTCTCGCCGATCGTCGGTTTCGTGCTGGCCGCGCTGGTGATGATCGCGCTGTTGTGGATCTTCAAGGACGCCCGGCCCTCGAGGGTCAGCCGCGGGTTCCGGGTCGCGCAGACGCTCTCGGCCGCGGCCATGGCCCTCGGGCACGGTCTGCAGGACGCGCAGAAGACGATGGGCGTCATCGTGCTGGCGCTGGTCGTCGGCGGTTTCCACCAGGGCTTCGAGATCCCCTGGTGGGTGGTGCTGCTCGCGGCCGGAGCACTGTCGGCGGGCACCTACGCCGGTGGGTGGCGGATCATGCGCACGCTCGGCCGGCGGATCATCGACCTCGACCCGCCGCGCGGCTTCGCGGCCGAGGCCACCGCGTCGGCCGTGCTCTACACGACCGCGTTCGCCTTCGCCGCGCCGATCTCCACCACCCAGACGATCACCTCGGCCATCCTCGGCGTCGGCGCGACCAAGCGGCTGTCCGCGGTGCGCTGGGGCGTCGCCGGCAACATCCTCGTCGCCTGGGTGCTGACGATCCCGATGGCCGCGCTCTCGGCCGCGCTCGCGTTCTGGGCGCTGCACCCACTGATCGACTGAGCGCCCGCACGGATCAACCCAGCCCGGTGCACGCCTGATCGACGGCTTCGAGCGCGGCCACCGTCCGGGTCGCGTCGAGCCGGACCCTGTCCTGCGCCGGGTTCCCACCCGGCGGCAACCGATCACCGCCCTGGACGTCGAGGTCGTCGATGGCGGCGACGACCTCGGCCATCGCGGCGGCCAGCATGGCGTTCCGCGCCTGCGGCCCCGCGTAGGCGCCGCGGGGCGCCAGCAGGACCAGCGCCACCCCGGCCGGCAGCACCGGCCCGGCGCTGATCGTGGCCGCCGTCCGGCGCACGGTCTCCGCGGTGCCGGCGTGCCGGCGGCAGGCCGCCGCGTCGGGGTCGACGGGGGCCGACGCAGCGGACGGCGCGGGGGCCGGCG
>NZ_JAAXKZ010000230.1 GCF_012911875.1 Pseudonocardia bannensis
CCCCCACCCCCACCCTCGCCACCGCTGATCAAGGGAAAAAGGGGGCCCATGGAGATCGACTAGCCCCCTTCTCGCCTTGATCAGCGGGGTTGTGGCCGATCGGTTCAAGACCGGGGGTGGTGGCCGGGCCTGGGTTCGGCGGCATGAAGACCGAGGCACGGTTGGACGTGGCCGGGCACCTGGTGGCCGACATGGCGGCATCGCCGGCCTTCTACCGGCGGCTCGGTGTCGCGTTCCCGCCGGACGCCGACGACCAGCCGCACGTGAAGGCCTCGCTGCCCGGCGGCCTGCGGCCGGCCGTGGACACCGAGGCGACGGCGCGGCCCGAGAACAGCAAGGGCGGCGTCGGGAGCCCGCTGGAGCGGGCCCCGACGCCGCCGGAGCGCTGGGAGAGGTCGGCCGAGCCGCAGTGTGCCGATGCTTCGGCCCTGCAAGCAGGCCTCAGGCCTGACGCAGCACAGCCTGGATCTCGAGGGTGATCTGCACCTTCTCGCTCACCACGACGCCGCCGCCGTCGAGCGGGATGGCGATGTCGACACCGAAGTCGCTGCGGTTGATCGTGGTGGTGGCGGTGAAGCCGGCGCGGGTGCCGCCGTAGGCGTCGGGACCGAAGCCGCCGATCTCCAGGTTCAGCGAGACCGGCTTGGTGACGCCCTTGATGGTGAGCTCGCCGTCGACGACGAAGTCCTCGCCATCGGCGCGGACGCCGGTCGAGCGGTAGGTCCACTCCGGGTTGTTGGCCACGTCGAAGAAGTCGGCGGAGCGGATGTGCTCGTCACGCTGCTCGTTGTTGGTGTCGATCGAGGTGGCGTCGAGGGTCGCGGACACCGTCGAATCGGCGAAATTCGCGCCAGTGACGATTTCACCGGTGAAGGAACCGAACCGGCCGCGTACCTTGCTCACCATCATGTGCCGAACGGTGAACGAGACGTCGGAATGAACCGGGTCGATGTCCCAGGTGCCGGCCACGTAGCCGGGGATCTGGGTGCTGGCTGCTGTAGTCATCTCAGTCTCCCAAGTAGTTGAACGCTCATCTGTTGGGTACGACGGTACGGATAACGTGTTGAGAGCTCAACCATTCCGGGGGGTGACGTGAACCACGCTCGTTGGCTCGACGAGGACGAGCAGCGCA
This sequence comes from Pseudonocardia bannensis, assembly GCF_012911875.1. Taxonomy (GTDB): domain Bacteria; phylum Actinomycetota; class Actinomycetes; order Mycobacteriales; family Pseudonocardiaceae; genus Pseudonocardia; species Pseudonocardia bannensis. The sequence continues at coordinate 1,133 of NZ_JAAXKZ010000230.1, forward strand.
CATGGCGGGCGTTTCTTTCCGCCAGTCGGCTGGTCTTCGATCGAGTCGAACGTCAGATGCAGCAGGACGCCCGCATGCCGCTCGCGTACTACGAGATCCTGGCCCGGCTGTCCGAGGCGCCGGACCGGACCTTGCGGATGAGCCGGCTGGCCAGTTCCGCATTGTCCTCGCGCAGCCGGCTCTCGCACGCCGTGGCACGTCTGGAGGAGGCGGGCTGGGTCGTGCGGCGCGCCTGCCCGACGGATCGCCGCGGCGCGTTCGCCGAGCTGACCCCGGCGGGTGCGGCTGCCCTGGAGGCGGCCGCACCCGGGCACGTCGAGACCGTCCGGGCGACCGTGTTCGACCACCTCAGCCCCGAGCAGCAGGCCGCCCTGCAGGACATCACCGAGACCCTGGTGCAGAAGTTGGCCGACCACCCCTTCTGGCCGGTCACGGGGGATCCGGTGACGGATACCTGCGCGGCCGAGGACGTTGCCGACCCCTGCGCCGAGGACGTTGCCGACCCCTGCGCCGGGGAAGCGGCGGCCACCGACGACCGGCCCGTGGCATCCGGGTAGCCGCCGCGACGTCCACGGCGCCCGGACGCGACGGCGTGACCCTCGCGGCGGTCCTGCGAGACGTGGCGGGCGGAGTTCTAGGCTGGGCACATGCCCACTCATTACGACGTCGTTGTCCTCGGTGCCGGTCCCGGTGGGTACGTCGCGGCGATCCGCGCGGCCCAGCTCGGCCGGCGTGTCGCGATCGTGGAGGAGAAGTACTGGGGCGGCGTGTGCCTGAACGTCGGCTGCATCCCGTCGAAGGCACTGCTGCGCAACGCCGAGCTCGCGCATCTCGTCACCAAGGAGGCCAAGACCTTCGGCATCTCCGGTGAGGTGTCGTTCGACTTCGGTGCCGCCTTCGACCGTAGCCGGACGGTGGCCGAAGGGCGCGTCAAAGGCGTGCACTTCCTGATGAAGAAGAACAAGATCACCGAGTACGACGGGCGCGGCTCGTTCGTCGATGCGGGGACGATCGAGGTGGCGCTGACCGACGGCGGCACCGAGACCCTGACCTTCGACGACGTCATCATCGCGACCGGCGCGAGCACCCGGCTGCTGCCCGGGACGTCGCTGTCCGAGCGCGTGGTGACCTACGAGGAGCAGATCCTCACGCGTGAGCTGCCCGGGAGCGTCGTCATCGCGGGCGCGGGCGCGATCGGCGTCGAGTTCGCCTACGTGCTGAGCAACTACGGCGTGCAGGTCACGATCGTCGAGTTCCTCGACCGGCTGCTGCCGCTCGAGGATGCCGACGTGTCCAAGGAACTGGCCAAGCGCTACAAGAAGTACGGCATCGAGGTGCTGACCTCGACGAAGGTGGAGTCCATCGACGACTCCGGCGACCAGGTCACCGTCACCGTCTCGAAGAACGGCGAGTCGAAGGACCTGAAGGCCGACAAGGTCATCCAGGCGATCGGGTTCAAGCCCCGGGTCGAGGGCTACGGACTGGAGAACACCGGCGTCGAGCTCACCGACCGCGGCGCGATCGCCATCGACGACCGGATGCGCACGAATGTCCCGCACATCTACGCGATCGGCGACGTGACGGCGAAGCTCATGCTGGCCCACGTCGGCGAGGCGCAGGGCGTGGTCGCGGCGGAGACGATCGCCGGCGTCGAGACCCAGGAACTCGACTACACGATGATGCCGCGCGCCACGTTCTGCCAACCGCAGGTGGCGAGCTTCGGCTGGACCGAGGCGCAGGCCCGCGAGCTGGCCGACCAGAACGGCTGGAAGGTGAAGGTCGCGACCTTCCCGTTCATGGCCAACGGCAAGGCCCAGGGGCTCGGCGAGCCGGCCGGCTTCGTGAAGCTGATCAGCGACGAGACCTACGGCGAGCTGCTCGGCGGGCACCTGATCGGGGCCGAGGTCACCGAGCTGTTGCCCGAGCTCACGCTGGCCCAGAAGTGGGACCTGACGGCCCACGAGCTGGCCCGCAACGTGCACGCGCACCCGACGCTGAGCGAGGCGCTGCAGGAGGCGATCCACGGCCTGGCCGGCCACATGATCAACTTCTGACCCCCCCTCCCCGCGATCAAGGGCCGAAGGGGCCTGTCGGTGATCAACTGATCCCCTTCTGCCCTTGATCGCCGCGGCGTGGAGAGGACGGGGCGATCAAGGGCAGAAG
>NZ_JAAXKZ010000231.1 GCF_012911875.1 Pseudonocardia bannensis
CCTCGACGCGCGGCGGCCCGAGGAACAACAGCAGCCAGAAGCGCCCGATGTAGGCGAGCGTCAGCGCCGCGGCGGACACGGCCAGCACCGTCGTCAGCGGACCCGCAGCCAGCGCGGCGGTGAAGAACAGCTCGTCCTTGAAGAACCCGACGGTCAGCGGCAACGCGGCGAGGCTGGCCGCCGCCACTCCGGCGGCCGCCGCCAGCACCGGCATGCGCCGGGCCAGCCCGCCGAGCCGCGACAGCCGGTCCTCCCCGGTCGCCATCGTGACCGCGCCCGCCGTCATGAACAGCGCGCTCTTGGCGATCGCGTGGGCGATCACGTAGAAGGCCGCGGCACCGTTGCCCGCGGCGCTCCCGAGCCCGTACATCATCACCATGTAGCCGTACTGCGAGATCGTGGAGTAGGCGAGCACCTGCTTGAGCACGTCCTGGCTCAGCGCCAGCACACCACCCACGAGGATCGACGCCACCCCGACCGCCAGCAGCCCGGTCAGCACCGCCTCGCTGCGGGCCAGCAGCGGGTGCACCCGGCCGAGGACGAGTACCCCGGCGGCGACCATCGCCGCCGAGTGCAGATAGGCCGAGACGGGCGTCGGCGCCGCCATCGCCCGGGGCAGCCAGAAATGCAACGGGACCTGGGCGCTCTTGGCCAGTGCGGCCACCGCCAGCAGGGCAGCCGCAGCGGTGGTGACCGGGCCCGCTTCGGCGCGCTCGATCAGCTCCGGGATCGCGAAGGTGCCGTGGGTGGCGTAGAGCAGCACGGCGGCAACGAGCATCGCGACGGCGCTGACCACCGTAACCAGCAGGGCCATCAGCGCGGCGGTGCGGGCCTCGCGCCTCGCACGGTCGAACCCGATGAGGAAGTACGAGCAGACGGCGGTGAGATCGAAGAAGACGAAAAGCAGTACGAGGTCCTGCGCCGTGGCCAGACCCACCATCGCCACGGCGAACAGTGCCATCCAGGGCCAGAACCGCCACCGTTCCGTCCCCGGTCTACGCTCGTGCTCCAGGTGCAGTGTGAGGTAGCGGGTGCCGTAGGCGAAGACCAGCGCGCCGATCCCGGTGGCGAGCAGCGCGTACAGGGCGCCGAGCCCGTCGAGCGCGAAGCTCCACCGCAGGTCCAGGGTGGGTGCCCAGGGCAGCGAGAACGCGACGCCGCCCGCGAGCCAACCGACCAGCACCAGGGCGAACCCCGCCAACGCTGCCGCGCAGACCGCCCACCCGAGCCACTCCGCCCCGAGCCCGCCACGCCGCGGCCGCTCACGGCGCGCCGTCACTTGACCCGAACCGGGGTCATAAGCAGCTCCTGAATCGGGAGCGGGCATGGCAGCAACGTACGCGTCGAGCCTTCCGCGCGCAGACTGTCGCTCCCGGCGTCAGAACGATGCCCCGGTCGGCACGGCCGCGGAGGCGGGCGCCTCGGGAGAGGACGCAACGCAGGTCCGACCGCCTCGGTTAGACACCGGCAAGGTCACCGCAGATGCCGTTGGGAAGGCAGCGGATGGCGGAGGTCCTGGTGTTGTCCGACGCTGGACGCCGCGCAGCTCGGCATGATCGCCGACGACCGACGGGAGTTCGACGAGGCCGGTCCGGTGTACGCCAGATGTTCGTTTCGAAACCGTCGTTGTCGCGCCCGTCGCTGCCGAATCCGGGGCCGGGACACGCGGGAGGTGCGGGAGGGGTTCTGCCGATAATCCGATCCCGGTCAACGCGCCATCCCGGTGAGCCCGGCCAGTCGACGTTCCACGTCGGCGAGTCGGTCGGGCAGGGAACGGCTGTGCAGGATCTCGGCGATCGGTCGGCCTCATCGTGCTGCATGACGCTGGTCTGCACCGAAACGTCGGCGTCGTCCGGATCGTCGGTGTCGTAGATCAGCAGTGAGCGCCGCCCAGCCCGGTCGGCCAGAACACCGGACCGCTGCCCGGCCCGGGTACGGAACTGGTGCACGGCGCCGATGCCCGCAACGGTGCTGTAGGTGATGTCCACTTCGCGGGTGCTCCCTCTCGCGGTCGGGGTCGGGGGCCGCCAGCCCCCGTTACGCTGACCGCCGGAGCTGCCGGGTGGCGGGTGACGCCCGGGCCGTGAGGCTCCCGGCCCAGCGAATCAGGTCGGCGTCGAGGCGGACCTCGATCCTGCTGAGCTCCACGCGCGCGACCTCGACACCCCACTCGCGGGTCCTGGCGTTGACCCTCGACGTCAGCTCGCCGCGCTCGTTGACCGCCGACTCGGACAACTCGACCAGGTCGCGCTCGGCGACATACCGGCCGATCTCGGCCTCCAACGCGTCGGTGGTCGCCGACTCCGCCGGGTCGGTGGTCAGGGCGTACCGAACCGGGTCGAACACGGAGATGAGCGCGGCGCCGTTAACCGTCACCGACACCCCGTCCCCGGTCGTGGCCTCCAGCCACATCACGTCAGCCCAGGTCCTGCGCAGCGGCACCCGAACTCCGCGGTCGATACCAGGCAGCACGACCACGAGCCCGGGACCCTTCACCTGATGGCCCCTGCACCCGCGCCGGAACCGGACGAGACGCTCGTCTGCGGGAACGACGCGAAACGAGTACACGGCAAGCACCGCCAGCACCAGGACGCCCGCCACCATCCACGCGAGCACGGTGTCGCTCATCGCCATCGCCTCCCTCTCCGGCTGCCCGGCCCGCCCGCCTCGAACGACGCCCCGACCCTCCTCGGACGCCCACTCGCGCCGGCACGCGGAGAATCGTGAATGGCACCGGCGACCAGGCGACGGCTCCGCTCACGCCTCGCACGATGGCCGCTCGGCCCAGGCTGGTCCGGCTCACCCCCAAGATGCCCGTCCGCGAGCCCGGCGGCACCGGCTGCCATCGGCCACCTTGCCCCACCAGACTTGCCGACTCCTGGCAACCACGGGCCCCCGAGCCAGCGCGCGGCCACCGCCGCCCTCGTCCTCGCGGACCACGACGCCGTCGAGCTCGCCGTAGGTCACCCTGCCGATCCGGGTGTCCACGTTGCCCCGGATCGGGACGGCCTCCAGCCCCCGCCCGAGCGCGTGCAGCTGCACGGCCCGCCGCGGCGAGCCGGTGCCGATCCGCGACCCGGCGGCCAGCTCGCCGAGCACCCGGCCGCCCGGATCAGGTCCGGGGACTGTCTGATCTTGGGTGTAACTGGTCCTGACACGCCGAGCGCGCTCGGCGGGAAGGACCCGTAGTGACCGAGATGATCGAGTCCGTGCCGGCTCGAGGAGATCAGCAGCAGCTCGCCCAGGAA
>NZ_JAAXKZ010000232.1 GCF_012911875.1 Pseudonocardia bannensis
CCTCCCCGCCGCCCGGCAACCCAGGCCCCCGCATCACCCGGCCTGATCCTCGAGAACGGCGTTTCGGTAGAAAATCCGCGCAGGAGCGACCGTAACGCCGTTCTCGACACGCGAGCCGGGCGTTCGGTTCCGCTCGACGATCAGTGGCGCAGCGGCGCCCGCCGGCGTGGCACGCTCAGCGCGTGCCGCCTGAACCGACCGCCGCCGCGGACGTCCCGGTCCTGCCCCGGTACGGCCATCGCTCCCTGGCCGAGGTGCTGCCGGCCCTGCTCGGTGCACTCGGCGTGCCCGGGGCCGTCACCGGGCCACCGATCCCGCCGGTGCGGGCGGCCTGCCTGCTGCTGGTCGACGGGCTGGGCTCGGACCTGCTGCACCGCTACGCCGCCGACGCCCCGTTCCTCGCCGGGCTGACCGACGCCGGGCCGCTGACGGTCGGCTTCCCGTCCAGCACCTCGATCAGCCTGACCACGCTCGGGACGGGGCTGCCGCCGGGCGCGCACGGCATCGTCGGCATCTCGTTCCGCGCCGGCCACGACGAGCTGCTGGACTCGCTGCGCTGGACCACGCACGGCAACCGGGAGCCGGAGGACCTGCGCGAACGGCTGCCGCCGGAGGACGTGCAGCCGATGCCGACCGCGCTGCAGCGCGCCGCCGCCGACGGCATTCACGTCGCGGTGGTCGCGCCCCGGATCCAGCGTGGCTCCGGGCTGACCCGGGCGGCGCTGCGCGGCGGCCAGTTCCGGGGCGTGCACGCGCTGGGCGACCTCGCCGCCGAGGCGATCAGCGCGCTGACCGGGCCGGGGCGCCGCCTCTGCTACGCCTACCACGCCGACCTCGACACGCTCGGCCACCTGCACGGGCCGGGGTCGGCGCCGTGGCGCTGGCAGCTGCGCCAGATCGACCGGCTGGCCGCGACGATCGCCGAGGAGCTACCCGGCGACGCGGTGCTCGCGGTGACCGGTGATCACGGCATGGTGCAGGTGACCCGCTCCTACGACGCCGACTCCGACGAGCGGCTGCGCGACGGCGTGCGCCTGCTCGGCGGTGACGCGCGGGCACGGCACGTCTACACCCGGCCGGGCGCGGCACCCGACGTGCTCGCCGTCTGGCGCGAGGTCCTCGGCGACGACGCGTGGGTGGTGGCTCGGGACGAGGCGGTGGCCGACGGCTGGTTCGGCCCGCTGGGCGCGCACGTCCCCGAGCGGATCGGCGACGTCGTGGTCGCCCTGCGCGGAACCGCGGCGGTGATCCGGTCGGTGGCCGAGCCGCTGCTGTCGCGACTGCAGGGGCAGCACGGCTCGCTCTCGGCAGAAGAGCAACTGGTCCCGCTCCTGCTGGCCCACAACCCCTGACCCCTCCCCCGCGAGTCGCGGTCATCCCGAGCGCGAGTCGGTGCTTTCGGGGGGCCGAGTCGCGCTCCCGGGACGGCCGACCTGGGCGCGCCCGGGACGGCGCTCCCGGGACGGCCGACCCGCGGGGTCAGGTGAGGCGGCCGTCGGGGCCCGGCTGCCAGCGCTGCAGCGCCGCGACGAGGTCATCGGCCATCCCGTCGAGGAGCATGCGACCCTCCTCCGCCGACGCCCCCGCCGGGTCGCCCAGCACCCCGTTCGGGCTGACGGCGGCGACCCCGCCGGCCCGCAGGGCGGGCAGCAGCTCGCGCAGCGACGCGGTGTTGCCGGCGGCAGCGAGATCCGGTCGAACCTGATCCGGGGCGAGCGCGAGCATGAGCGAGGTCTCGGTGCGCCCGGCGTGCGCGTCACCAGGGACCCCGGGCGCGACGCACGGTGCCCACGCGACGTCGCGACCCTCGTAACGCAGCCGGGCCACGGCGTCCACCACCGTCGCCACGTTGCCGCCGTGGCCGTTGACGAACAGCAGCCGGGCGGCCCACCGGCAGGCCGAGCGGCCGAGCTCGACCAGCAGCAGCCGCAGCGCCTCGTGTCCGATGGAAACGGTGCCGGGAAAGCCCTCGTGCTCGCCGGCCGCGCCGTAGGCCACGGCGGGCGCGACGACGAGCGACGGGTCCCGGTCCAGCACCAGCGCCGCCACCGCGGAAGCGACGGCGACATCGGTGTTCAGCGGCAGGTGCGGTCCGTGCTGCTCGACCGAACCGACCGGCACGACCAGAGTCCGCCGCGCGGTCCCGCCCAGCTCGGGCGAGGTCAGATCTTCGAGGAGGGGCAACGGATCACTCGTCGGCCAGGTAGCCGTGCCGGCGCAGGTAACCGAGCAGCTCGTCGGCCGCCTGCGCGGGCGAGGCCGGCCGGATCACCCGCGGCGGGGTGCGCTCCACCAGCGCCCCGGTCAGTGCGAGCAGCCGCTGCCGCGGGTCGGTGGCCTCCGGCGACGGCAGGACCCGCGGCCGCGGCCGATAGGCTCGCGCCGGGCCGAACTGCACCCGGCCGTCGTGGGCGACCACGACCTGGGCGACCGGAACCGGTGCCCCGCGGGCGGCCAGCGTGGCCGGCAGCGACGCCCGGCGCAGCCGCACGGTCGCCGGCTCCACCGAGCACACCGCGGGCAGCGGGACGGCCAGGAGTTCGCGTCGCCCGCCGTCCAGCCGCCGCACGGCGCGCAGACCGTTTCCTTCGCGCGAGAGCCCCAGCAGCCCGAGTGCCTGCACCGCGCCCAGTTCCTCGGCCAGGTGCGCCGGGGTGCTGCCCGTCCCGCGGTCGGCGGAATGGTCACCGCACAGCACCAGTTCGGGGCGGCCGAACGCCGTCGTGATCGCGTCGGCCAGCGCGCGGGCGACGCCGGCACCGTCGTCGGCGGCCACGGCGACGGGGTCGTCGCGGTGCAGGTCCACGCGCAGCACCGCGTGGGCACCGACGGCCAGCGCGTCGCGCAGCATCGCGTCGGCCGCGGGTGGCCCGGCCGTGACGGCGACGGCCCGGCCGTCCACCTCGGCCGCCAGTCGCAGCGCGTAATCCAGCGCCGTGCGGTCGGCCTGACCGGGGCCGCAACTGCGCACGTCGATCCGCACGTGACCGGTGAGGGGGTCGACGTGCGCGCGGTCGTCGACGAACCGCAGCGCGGCGACGATCAGCGGGCCCCGCCCTCC
>NZ_JAAXKZ010000233.1 GCF_012911875.1 Pseudonocardia bannensis
TCGACCTCGGCCAGCGAGATCGTCAGGTCACCGGTGAGGACGACGCCGCCGGCCAACAGCCGGTCGAGCAGGTCGACCAGCGCGATCGTCTCTTGCCCACGGGCGACCGTCATGAGTCGTCCGGGCTCGCGAACGAGTACGGCGCCCACGGCCCGGTGAGTTCGAGCCGCAGGCCCGGCGCGTCCCAGGTGTCCACGAGTTCCCGCACGGCCGGCCCTCTCGTCTCCTCGACGAGGTACGCGGCGTTGAGCACCATCTCGTCGCGCTCCCCCGACAGCCGCGGGTCCTGGGGTGGATACGCGCGGCTCGTCACGGCCAGTCGCGCGAGGCTCGTGTGCAGCCGTTCCGCCTGCTCGTGGGCCTGCGCCAGGCTGCGGGCCGCCCGGTCGCGTTCCGTTCGCCGGCGCATCAGGTAGGTCGTCCCCGGTCCGGCGGCCGGGCCGGTCGGCTCCTCACCGACGGGATCGACGGGTTGCGGCCGCCCGAACGCCTTCACCCCCCATTCCGCGCGCCCCCGGACCCGATCCAGGGCCGTGGTGAACCGGACCTGCTGCTCGTCGAGCATCGACCGCACGTTGTCGTCGCTCAGGTAGACCGTGGCCAGCCGCAACGGTGCCGCCGGCCCCGGCCGGGCGACGGCGTCGACCACGGCGTGGTGGGCCCGGGCGGTCCGTTCCAGCCAGCTCAGATCCTCCAGGTTGCGGCGCAGCGCCTCCTCCCCGAACTCGGCGGTGTCGACGGAGCTGACCACGGCGGCGAGCTCACCGGCCGTGATCGCACGGACGGGCGCACCCGCGACGCCCTCGACGGCCGGGAGCTCGCCGATCCCGGTCATACCGGTGATCGCGTAGACGTAGACGAGGGCGTCACCCACGGCGCTCTCCACGGCGCTCACCGCGGGGCTCCGCCCGGGGCTCTGCACGGCGTTCCGCGCGGCGCTCTCCGTTCTGCTCACCGCTGCGCCCTGCCTCGAGCTCACCGATGCGCTCGCGGAGCCGGCGGTTCTCCTCCGCGAAGTTGCGCTTCCCCGAACTCAGCGTCGGGTCGTGCTCCCACCAGTCGATCCCCATCTCCCGTGCCCGGTCGACCGACGCGACGAGCAACCGGATCTTGATCGTCAACAGTTCGATGTCGAGCAGGTTCACCCGGATGTCCCCGGCGATGACGATGCCCTTGTCGAGGACCCGCTCGAGGATGTCGGCCAGGTTGGTCGACTCCTGCCGCGCTGGGGTGCGCGCGACGCCCGTGGTCGGCAGTCCGCCGCTCACACTCATGTCACTCCTCCCGGAGCCGGCCGCGCGAGTACCGCCGGGTGCGGCGGTACGACAGCAGTTCGCCGTGCGCGTCCAGTTCGGCTTCGTAGGTGGCGAGGATGTCGGCGGAGTCGGGGATCCGACGGGCCTCGACGACCTCGATGCCGACCACCCAGCCGTCCTCGCTGCGCTGGACCGAGACGATGCCCTCCGGTGTGCGGCCGGTCAGGTCGGCCACCTCGCGGGCGGCCAGCCGGGCGGCGGCCCCCGCCGAGCGGATCCGGCCGTTGCGCCGGGGGAGATCCTCGTCCTCCCGGTCGTCGGGGTCCGGGCCGTCCTCGCGCGGGCGGCGACGCCGCCGCGGCGGCTCCGCCCGACTGCGATGGCCGGGCTCCCGGTCCTCTCCGGTCACCGCGGGGCACCCCCGGCCGCCCCACCGGGACGCCTCATCATGCGCTGCAGCAGCGAGTTCTCGAGTTCGGCGCACTCCTCCTCGGACAGCTCACCGGTGCGCCGCGCCTCGTCGACCGCCTCGAGCTGGGCACGGATCCGCGCCGGGTCGTAGTACTGCTCCTCGGCCTGATCGCGGATCTGCTCGGCCAGCCACAGGACGCCGCGAACCGGCGCGAGCGGCAGGCCGAGCAGACCGGTCAGGAGACCCACGCTCCTCCTCACTCCTCGGGGACGAAGTCGTACGGCGCCAGCGGACCGAGCAGCCGCAACCGGATCCGTCCGGCCAGCTCCGCCCCCAGCTTCTCCACGGAATCCTCGAAGCGCTGCTGGTGCGAGCGCTCCACCAGGAACGCGGCGTTGACGACGTCGTCGGGTGCGGCGAGCGTGTTGGCGACGACCGCCGCGGCCTCCGGCGCGAGCCGCTCCACGAGCACCGCACCCTCCTCGTCGCGGCGCGCCTGCAACTCCTCGACGATGAGCTCGCCGAGCCGGACCCGGTCGTAGTACGACGCGTCCTCCGGAAGCTCGCGCACGCGCTCCTGCAACTCCCGGATCTCCGGGTCGTCGGCGAGCACCTCGCGCAGCACCACGTCCTGCTCGTAGCGGCCCTTGAGCGTGTACTGCACCCGGTCGTCCAGGTCGTCGAGCACCGCGGCCAGGTGGTCGTGATGCGGTGCCAGCAGCTCGTCCACGACGGCGTGGCGTTCGACGACGGCGGGGAAGCGCATGGGGAGCACGGTCGCGGAGGCCGCCACCGTGTCGACCACACGCTCGTGCGCGAACAGGTCGTCGCGGGTACCGAGCGGCCGGTCCATGGGGACGTCGCTCACCAGCGCGGTGAGATCACCGTGGCTGATCATCTCGACCTCGCCGGACGGCCCGAGGCCCACCAGATCCTCCGGGACGGCCGCATCGGACCGGATCACGCCGTAGATGTAGGTCGGATTCACTCGTCCCGCTCCCTCGCGCGCTCACGCGGACGCGGGCGCCGCCGCGGCCGCTCCTCGAGGTCCTCGTCCTGGCCGGTCCCGCCGAGCAGCTCCCCGACCTTGTCCACCGCGGCGTCCAACATCCCGTTGGTCTTGCCGCGTGCGCCGCCCTCCGTGATGCCCTCGGTGAGGTCGGCCAGGCCCTTGGGGCCGTTCGCCTGCAGGTCCAGCCGGTTCGTCGCCTCGGCGAACCGCAGGTAGGTGTCGACACTGGCGACGACGATGCGCGCGTCGATGGTCAGGATCTCGATGCCGACCAGCGCCACCCGGACGAACACGTCGATGACCAGGCCCTTGTCCAGGATGAGTTCGACGACGTCGGCGAGCCCGCTCGGACCGCCACCTCCCCCGCCG
>NZ_JAAXKZ010000234.1 GCF_012911875.1 Pseudonocardia bannensis
CTCCCCGCCCCGCGCCTGTACGGCCGCCGCCACTGGTGCGAGCGGAGCACACGGCCCGGGATTCCGGCAAAACAAGGACGTGGCGGCCCTGGCCGACGCACCGCCGCGCACCTGCCGGCGGGGCGCGAACGCGGTGCAGTGCACGCAACGGCTCAAGGCCGGGGCCCGCGACCTGGCGGGGGCGTTCGCCGACGTGGGCCGCTGAGCTTTCGTCGTGACGCGGATCGGTTGGCCGGATCGCGGTCGCTCGACGCGTCGCAGGATCAAGCGGGGTGCGGCCAGCCGCCGATCATCTCCTCCACCGCCGCCTTCTCCTCCGGAGTGAGGTAGGAGGGGTTGCTGCCGTGCGCGACACGTAGCACTTCGAGCCGCTCGGTACGTCGATCGGTCCGGAGCCGGTCCCTGGGAACCGGTGACTGCAGTCCGGTCATCCGCAGGCCGACGCGAGGACGGCGCTTCTGCCCGGCTGCTCCATCACCCGGAGAGCGGTCACCGCTGCCGGGATCGACCTCGCCCGTCGTGAACCCTGCCATCCAGATCCCCGGCTCCGGCCGGGTGCCCCTGCTGCCGGTCACCCAGAGAACCGCCGGCTGGCCAGGGCTGATCAGCTCCAGGCGGTAGGTCGCGAGAACACACCAGCCGTCGACGGGCCGGCCGTCACCGGCCGCGTCGGCCCACGAACGTGGACTGCACCGGAAGAGCCACGCTCCGATGTCGGCCGATGTCAGCCTCACGCGCACGCCTTCTCGTCCACTCGACCGCCCCATCGATCGAACGATGACAGGAACCGGTGCGATCGGCCACCTCGGCCTGCGCGATCAGGTCGGCGTCCGGTAGGCCGTGCCCGACCGGGACGACCGATGTTCCACGCGGCGGGGGCGCGCCGGCGTGTGCTCGCCGGTGCTCACGCCGAGCGCTGGCGAGGGATACGCATCTCCAGCGTCGCCCGGTTGCGCTCCGCGACGAAGTCGGTCGTGAGGTGGTAGTGCCCGTGTCGCGAGCGGCTGCACATGTAGGCCCGTAGCGCGCGGGAGCCCAGCCGCTCGAGCTCACGGGCAGCCGCCTCGGCGGACTCCCGGTCCGGGTAGATCACCTTGCCGTCGGAGCCTCTGCCCTGCCGCCGCGGCGCCTCGCCCGAGAGCTCGGCCCGGCTCGGTAGGCAGACGACCGGACGTCCGATGCGCATCAGGCGTGCGTACCGCACCAGGACCTCGGCGCGGGCGGCGTCGCGGACCCGGGGCGCGCGCTGGCGCGGCACCACCACATCGGAGTGTCCGATGTGGATGTCATCGCCGCCGCTGTTGATGTCCGCGTCCATGTCGCCCCTCCGCGAGTCCGTGATGACTGGAGATCGCATCAGCCTGCCCGAGCCGTTAACCGGAAGGAGCGCTCGTCGCCCTATCGTGTCTGTCTTGATCACCGAACGAGTTGATGGCAGTCGACTTGCCACCCGATCGGCCGCTCATTGACCCCGGCGCCACGGACTCCGCAACTGTGTGCGAGATCGGTGCCGCCGCGCAGGTTCCCGCGGCACACTGCACCCGTGTCCTCGGCTCGCTGGGTGCTGCACGTCGACCTCGACCAGTTCATCGCCGCGGTCGAGGTGCTACGCCATCCGGAGCTGGCCGGGCGCCCGCTGGTGGTCGGCGGATCCGCGGACCCGGGGGAGCGGGCCGTCGTCGCCACCGCCTCCTACGAGGCCCGGGAGTTCGGGGTCCACTCCGGAATGCCGCTGCGTCTGGCCGCCCGGCGCTGTCCCGATGCGGTGTTCCTGCCGACCGATCGAGACGCCTACGAGAATGCCTCGGCACAGGTGATGACGGTTCTGCGCGACGTCGGGGTGGTGGTCGAGGTGCTCGGCTGGGACGAGGCGTTCCTCGGCGCCGAGACCGACGACCCCGAGGCTCTGGCCCGCGACATCCAGCGCGCCGTGCGCGAGCGCACCCGGCTGTCGTGCACGGTGGGCATCGGCGACAACACCCTTCGGGCCAAGATGGCCACGGAGTTGGGTAAACCGGCCGGCATGTTCCGGCTGACCCGGGCGAACTGGTTCGAGGTGATGGGCGACCGGCCGACCGACGCCCTGTGGGGTATCGGCCGCAAGACCGCCCGCAGACTCGCCGGCCTCGGTCTGTCCACTGTGGCCCAGCTCGCCGAGGCCTCACCGCGCCGGCTCGGCGAGCAACTCGGTCCGACCATGGGGCCGTGGTACGTCCGGTCGGCCCGCGGGATCGGGCGGGAGGAGGTCGTCGGCTCGCCGTACGTGCCCCGGTCCCGCAGCCGGGAGACGACGTTCCAGCGCAACCTCGACGACTGGGCGCAGATCCGGGCCGAGGTGGCCACGCTCGCCCGGCGGGTGTCGGTGGACGTCGCCGAGGAGGGCCGGCCCGCGGTGCGGGTAGCCGTCAAGGTGCGGTTCGCGCCGTTCTTCACCCAGACCCGCAGCACGACGCTCAGGTCCGCCACGAGCGATCCGGGAGAGATCGAGGCCGCCGCTCTCGAGGTGGTGGAGCGGTTCGAGCATGACCGCCCGGTGCGGCTGCTGGGGGTGCGGGCGGAGTTCGCCCCGCCCTGAGGTGCCCGTACATCGAGGGACCGCCTGCTGGCTGTCGGCGATGCCGGGACGGCGGTCGTGGCCGCGGTGTCCCCGGCGGCGGCGACCGCGGCCTCGCAGCCGGCAACGGCCTCGGCGGCCGAGCTGGACGGTGCCGCAGCCGAGGCCGCGGCGGTGGTCTCGTGACCCTGGCAGGGCTCAGCGACGCCTTCGGCGGGGGCCCAGGGGCTCGTCCCGGCCGCGTTCACCCGCGACCAGCAGGGAAGGCTTCGCCACCCGCGTGACGGGCGCCTGGCAGAAGGCGCAGCGTGAGGAGACCGCCCTGGGTGCGGCCGCCGACCCGGCTCCCCGGCGAGCTCCCGCGCCCCGACGCCAACCC
>NZ_JAAXKZ010000235.1 GCF_012911875.1 Pseudonocardia bannensis
CCACGTCGTCGGTCTCGATCGCGGGCAGCTCGACCATCAGGTTGCGCGCGCAGGCCAGCAGGCTGCGGTGGCTGAGCATCACCCCCTTGGGCTCCCCGGTGGTGCCCGAGGTGTAGGGCAGCCAGGCAAGATCCTCGGGGTCGACACGCGGCGACGCCAGCTCGGGATGGGCCAGCAGCTCGCCGTAGCGGGCCGCGACCGGTCCCTGCGGCTCGTCCAGCGCGACGACGGCGACATCCAGGCCGGCCTCGGCCAGCGCGGCGGCCACCTCGCGCTCGCGCTCACCGTCGACGAACGCCACGGCCGGGTCGCAGTCCCGGGCGATCTGCGCGACCTCGCGCGGATGCAGCCGGTAGCTGAGGGCCACCCGCACGAAGCCGCCCGCGGCCAGCGCATGATCGATCACGAAGCTCTCGGGCCGGTTCTTCGTCAGCACGACCGCCCGGTCGCCCGGGCGCACGCCCAGGGCCGCCAGCCCCCCGGCCAGCCGCCGCGCCCGCGAGCCCAACTCGGCGTAGGTACAGATCTTGCCCGACTCCTCCAGTACCGCAGGGCGGTCCGCAAAGCGCCGGTAGGCTTCCGCGAACGCCGAGGTCAGCGTTGCGGTCACGATCCCGGCACGCGGCCCGGCGTTGGGATCTCCAGTGGATGCGACCGGGCTCGTCCCGCTGGGACGAGCGGTCGACTCACCCACGGCGTCCTTGCTCACGGAGCCTCCCGCCTCTGCGCCGGTCATCGCCAAGGCGCCTCATCCGCCCGCGGCCGCCGGCACACGGTTTCACATATCTGGTATCAGAGATTGAACTTAAGCGAAATCTAGTATCAGATTGATGGCGCCGTCAACAGGCGTCGGCAGCATCGTGACCGAGGGGACGCGGCTCCTCGACGACGGCTCCCCGAAGGCCGGCGCCGGATTCAGCGGATGCCGGCCGAGCACTCGGATCCCAGCTTGTTGCAGGCCGCGTTCGGCCCCGTCGGCGTCGCTGCCATCTGCGAGCAGTCGGACCGAGCGGACGCCGAGATCGCGCAGGATGTGCGCGACCGCGGCGTCGTCCTCGATCGTGTCGGCCGGGTCGGCGGTCCGTTGGTCACCGGTGCACCCCCTGACGTCGCGGCGCTGGTAGTCCTGCAGAGTCCGCAGCATCCCGCGGCGTCGACCGGCACGCCCGCGTCGGTAGACCAGCACGCCTTGGCCGTGCTCGGCGATCGCCGCCTGCGCGGCGTCGAGCCGGGCCGCACAGCTGCAGCGCAGGGAGCCGAGGACGTCACCGGTCAGGCACTCTGCATGAATGCGGAGCAGCACATCGGCGCCGTCATCGAGATCTCCACACACCAGCGCGATGTGCTCCACTTCCTCGTACAGGCTGTCATATCCCACCGCGACGAATGGGCCGTGCGCCGTTGGCAGCTGTGCCCGGGCGGCCGGTACCACCTGTGGCTCGACCCGCCGCCGGTACGCGACGAGATCGGCGATCGACAGCAGCGGCAGCCCGTACTCCGTGGCGAAGGCGCACAGTTCCTCGCCCCGGGCCATACCGCCCGGATCGCGCTGGGACACGATCCCGGCCAGCACCCCGACCGGGCGCAGGCCCGCGAGCACCGCGAGGTCGACGGCGGCCTCGCGGGAACCACACTTGCGGAGCACCCCACCCGGCACCGCCCGCAGTGGGACGACATGTCCCGGGCGGGTGAAGTCGGCCGCCGCCGATCCTGGGTCCGCCAGTAGCCGCATGGTGCGCGCGCGGTCGGCGGCGGAGATACCTGTCGTCACCCCATCCCGGGCGTCCACGGTCACCCTGTGGGCGGTACCGCGGCGGTCCTGGTCGGCGGGGTGCATCGGCGGCAGCGCCAGCCGGTCACAGTCGGCGCCGGTCAGCGAGGCGCACAAGTAGCCCGAGGTGTGCCGGACCGTGAACGCCACCAGCTCCGGGGTCGCCCGTTCGGCGGCGAAGATCAGATCGCCTTCGTCGTCCCGGTCCTCGCCGCCGACCACGACGACTGCACGACCTGCTGCGACGTCGGCGACCGCCGCGGCGACCCGCTGCTCGAGGCCCACCGGCCGCTCACCTCGCCTGCGCGGGCTCGGCCGCGAGTGCCCGGAAACCTCGATCGAAGTACACCAGCGGGGCGCTCTCGGCCGTACTCACCGCCGTGACATCGCCGATCAGGATCGTGTGATCACCGCCCGGGTGCGTGCGACTGGTCCGACACAGCACGCTCGCCAGCGCACCGGCCAGCACCGGGAGGCCGGTATCGGGGTCGGGGTCGAACGCTACAGCGGCGAACTTGTCGACGGCCTTGGTCGCGAACGCAGTAGCCGTTGCGTGCTGGTCTGCCGCCAGGATGTTGACCACGAAGCGCTGGCTGCGAACGAAGACCGGGTGACAGTCCGCACCGCGGTCCAGGCAGACCAGCACCAGCGGCGGTCGCAAGGACAGCGCGCAGAACGAGCTCGCCGTGAAGCCCCAGGGCCGACCGGTCTCGTCCCTGGTAGTGACGACGGTCACCCCACTCGCGATGCGCGTCATCGCCTCGCGAAACGCCGCCTCCGCCACCGGCTCCCGCCCCGGGCCCGCCTCCGCAGCGATCTCGCTCTGCACCATCTCCCCCTCCCCGCCCAATCCGCCCGCTTAGAGGTCCTAACGGAATGAGGTTGGGAAGGCGGAGCGGGGGTAGCCCTGCTGGCCATGAGGAAGCGCCAGCAACCACCGTGGATCGTGCCGGATGGGCTGTGGGAGCGCGTCGAGCCGCTGCTGCCG
>NZ_JAAXKZ010000236.1 GCF_012911875.1 Pseudonocardia bannensis
GCGCGCGGCCGACGCGGCCGGGTGGTCGACCTCGAGCAGCAGGGTCTTGTCGGATTGGACGATCAGGGGTCCATCGGCCACAGACTGTCCTTTCATGGCGTGGCGGCGATCTGCACCGGCGACGGCGTAGTCAGCACCGCGGCGACATGGGCGTCGGGGCGCACGATCCACACCTCACCCGGCCGGGCGCCCAGCGCGTCGGCGAGAGCGCCGGTATGGTCGATCTCGGCGAGCCGCAGCGCGCGGACCGGGCCGCCGTGGTCCTCGGGCACGACCGGCGTGGCGCCGTCCGTCGCGAGCAGCAGGAACCCGTCGCGGGCCAACTCCCGGAACCGTCGTGCGCGGCCATGGGCGCCGGTGCACGCACTACCCCGCAGGGGGCCGTCGGGGACGACGATGCCCGGAGCGGCCGGCGGCATCGCGCCGCGCGGCGGGCGCCCCGCGAACGGACGTCCCGGATCAGGTGTGGTCAGCGGGGAGTCGACGTACCAGAACGGCTCGGCCAGCCGCCCCGAGTCGACCAGCGCGCGAGCCGCCGGGTCGTCGGCCGCACGGGCCAGCACGTCGCGGCGGTGCGCGGCCTGCGCCGCGTCCTGCGGGACCAGGAACGCCATGGTCGCGGTCGTGATCGCGAGGTTCTCCCGGGCCGCCGCGTGCCGCTCGTCGTGATAGCTCTCCAGCAGCGCCTCGGACGCCCAGTCACGCCCGACGTAGGCGATCTTCCACGCCGCGTTCTCCGCGTCGGCGACCCCGGAGTTCAGCCCGCGCGCACCGAACGGCGAGTACAGGTGCGCCGCGTCCCCGGCCAGCAGCACCCGCCCGACCCGCATCCGGTCCACACAGCGGGAGTGGAACCGGTACACCGAGGACCAGACGACCGTGTAGTCATGCTCGCCGATGATCGCCCGGATCCGCCGGTCGAGGGCGCCGGACACCGCGTCGGCGGCCAGGGCGGCCTCGTCGTAGCCGGCCGGGACCTGCCAGTCGATCCGGAAGGTCGAGTCCGGGCACGGGTGGATGAGCACCTGCCGCCCGGGGTTCCACTCCGGGTCGAAATGGAAGCGTCGCTCCGTCGCGAGGGCGGGCAGGTCGGTGCGGATGTCGCAGATGAGGAACCGGTCGGCGAACGACCGGCCGTCGAAGGACACGCCGAGCCGGCGGCGCAGCTCCCCGCCGGCCGCGCCCGGGCAGGCGAGCAGGTAGGGCGCGCGCAGCTCGGCCCCGTTCGCGCAGCGCAGCGTCACCCCGTCCGCGTCCTGCACCACGTCGGCCACCCGGTGGCCCCAGCGGACGTCGATCAGCGGTTCCGCGGCGATGCACTCGTCGAGCACCTGCTCGGTGCGCGACTGGGAGATGTTGACGAACGGCGGGAACGCCGAGCGGCCGGCGTCGGCGAAGGCGTAGCTGAACAGCTCGCGGCCCCGGTGGAACGTCCGGGCAGTGGTCCAGGTGACGCCCTCGGCCGCGATCCGGGCCCCCGCGCCGACCGACTCCCAGATGTCGAGCACGTCGCGCTGCTGGCAGATGGCCTTCGAGCCGACCGGATCGCGTCGCGGGCGCTGGTCGAGCACGACGGCGGGCACGCCCCACCGGGCCAGCAGCAGCGCCGCGGTCTGCCCGACGGGGCCGTTGCCCAGCACCGCCACCGGGCCGAGCGGCCACGCGGCGCTCATGACTGCAGTTGGTCCCAGACCTCCTGGTCGCGCTCGGCGGTCCAGATGATCGGGCGCTCCACACCGGACAGCTCGTCCCACACCCGGGACACGTCGAACGGCAGGCAGTGCTCGAAGATCGGCCACCGGCCGTACCGTTCGCGCAGCGCGGCGTGAGACGCCTCGAACGCGTCCTTGAGCGTCCCGCCACGCCCCTGCACCGCACCGACCTCGCGCAGCAGCACCTGCAGGAAGTGCCGGGTCTGCCCGATCGCCGCGGCCACCTCCGCCGGCCCCCGGCTGACCGCGCCGCGGCCACCGACCAGGGCGTCGGCACCCAGCGCCTCGACCCGGTCCAGGGTGGCGCCCGCCCAGTCCCGGTGGAACGCGTCGCCGGTGTAGAGGGCCGCCTGGGCCTCGACCAGGTCCCCGGCGAACAGGATCCGGTGCCGGGGCAGCCAGCCGACGATGTCGCCCTCGGTGTGCCCGCGCCCGCAGTACTGCAGCACCAGGTCGCCGCGGTCACCGCCGAGGTCGATGGTCAGGCGGTCGGAGAAGGTCAGCGTGGGCCAGGTCAGGCCCGGAACCGACTCGGGCGCCTTGGCCAGCCGCGGCATCCGGGCGAACTCGCTCTCCCAGTCCTGCTTACCGCGCTCCGCCACCAGCGCCCGGGTGTTCTCGTGGGCGACGATGACGGCGGCGTCGAACGCCGAGGCGCCCAGAACGCGCACCGCGTGGTAGTGGCTGAGCACCAGGTAGCGCACGGGCTTGTCGGTGTACTCCCGCAGCCGGGCCAGCCATTCTCCCGCCGCGACCGGGGTCGCCAGCGCCTCGAAGCAGACCAGGAAGTCCTCGCCCTCGACGGCCCCGACGTTCGGGTCGCCCTCGGCGGTCAGCGCGTAGACGCCGTCCGCCAGCACCTCGAGCGATTGTTCCTTCTCGGCCAGGTCCCCGGATGATGCGAACGGCTGCGCGGCCATCGGCTCCGCCTCCCCATTGATCAAAGCCTTGATCAATGGGGCCAGTTTACCGCTCGCCCAGCCGCACCGGAACCCCCCTCCGCC
>NZ_JAAXKZ010000237.1 GCF_012911875.1 Pseudonocardia bannensis
GGGCTGCGAACATCCCCACCCCCTGGCAGCGCCCGAACGCGGCCCCCGCCTGACCCCGCTGGCACGGACACGTGGAGAGCCGGATGCGTGGGAACACGCACGTCCGGTTCGGAGGCGCGGGCCGGGGAAACGGACCCATCGAGAGGTGGACACCGCGCCCCGGCCCGACCCCTACCAGGAGCGGCTGAACAACCAGATCCGCCGGCGCACCGACGTGGTCGCCATCTTTCCCGACCGCGCCGCGGTGATCCGCCTGGTCGGGGCGGTGCTGGCCGAGCAGACCGACGAATGGGCCGAGCAACGCCGCTACATGAGCCTGGAGGTCCTCGCCAAGGCCCGACAGGCGCTCGCGCCCACACCGCACGAGAGGGTGACGCCGACCGCGATCACCGCATAAGTTACGGGCTCGAAGGACACGGGGTGATCGTCTTCATCCACCACGTCCGTGGACGCAACCCAAAGCCCGCGAAGCCAGCAGCAAGTTTCCTCGCGAGCACTCAGCGCCCCGTGCTCGACCTCAGCAGACGTCGTTGCCGCGCCCAACGTGCTGGATCCGCCCGCCCTGACACCTCGGGCGGACCGGATTGCTCGACGTGTGGAACGTCCGCTCACACCGGCCGATACTCACGCCATGTTCCCGCCGACGGTCTCGGTCGGCCGCGGCGCCGAGCTCGCCACCTCGCAAATCGGTATGCCCACCCCACAGAAGCCGCGACTCGCGCACGCGGAGACCCCGACTCGCACGCACGAATACCGCGACTCGCGCACGCGGAGACCGCGACTCGCGGGGGTGGAGACCGCGACTCGCGGGGTGGCGGTATTCGCGGTCAGCCGCGCAGCATCTCCGCGACCAGGAACGCGAGCTCCAGGGATTGCTGGGTGTTCAGGCGGGGGTCGCAGGCCGTTTCGTAGCGGCCGGCGAGGTCGGCGTCGGAGATCTCCTGGGCCCCACCCAGGCACTCGGTGACGTCCTCCCCGGTGACCTCGACGTGGATGCCGCCCGGATGCGTGCCCAGGCCGTGATGCACCTCGAAGAAGCCCTGCACCTCATCGACGATCCGGTCGAAGTGGCGCGTCTTGTACCCGGTGGTCGACTCGTGGGTGTTGCCGTGCATCGGATCGCACTGCCAGATCACCTTGTGCCCGGACGCGGTCACCTTCTCCACGATCGCCGGCAACACGTCGCGCACCTTGCCGTTGCCCATCCGGCTGATCAAGGTCAGCCGGCCGGGGGTGTTGTACGGATCCAGCCGCTCGACGTACTCGACGGCCAGCTCCGGCGTCGTCGTCGGGCCGATCTTGAGCCCGATCGGATTGGCCAACAGCTCGGCGAACGCGATGTGCGCCCCGTCGAGCTGGCGGGTCCGCTCCCCGATCCACAGGAAATGCGCCGACAGGTCGTAGAGCTTCGGCGCCGGCCCGGTGCTGTCCATCCGCAACAGCGCGCGCTCGTAGTCCAGCAGCAGCGCCTCGTGCGAGGCGTAGAACTCCGTGGTGTGCATGCGGTAGTCCTCGACCCCGCAGGCGTCCATGAAGCGCAGCGCGCGGTCGATCTCCCCGGCCAGCGCCTCGTAGCGCTCACCGGCCGGGGAGGTCCGCACGAAGTCCTTGTTCCAGTCGTGCACCATCGTCAGGTCGGCCATGCCGGTGGCGGTCAGCGCGCGCACCAGGTTCATCGCCGCGCCCGCATTCGCATAGGCCCGCACCATCCGCGACGGATCCGGGATCCGCGCCGCCGGATCGGCCACCAGCGAGTTCACGATGTCCCCGCGGTAGGACGGCAGCCCCAGCGCGTCGATCGGCGAGCTGCGCGGCTTGGCGTACTGCCCGGCGATCCGCCCGACCTTGACCACCGGCATGCTCGCCCCGTAGGTGAGCACGACGGCCATCTGCAGCAGCGTGCGGATGGTGGCCCGGATGTGCGGCTCCGTGTTGTCCACGAAGGTCTCCGCGCAGTCACCACCCTGCAGCAGAAACGCCTCGCCCCGCGCCACCGCGGCCAGCCGGGCCTGCAACCGGTCCACCTCGGGCGGCAGGGTCACCGGTGGGACGCTCTCCAGCACGGTGCGTACGTGCGACACCTGCGCGGGGTCCGGCCACTCGGGCTGCTGCGCGGCCGGGCGGCCGAGCGCGTCGTCCAGCCGGGCCCGCAGCTCGGCAGGCAGCGGGGGCAGCTCGGGGAGCACCTCAACCGGGGCGTCGACGGTCCAGTTCACGAGGTCCAAGACTAAGCGGTCGTGTCGACGGGTCGCGGGTGGGTCGTCCCGCTTCCGTCGACCGGACGTCCGATCGGCGGTGTACGGCCGCGGGCCCGTTGCTCCGGATGGAGGCGGAGATCACCCGGACGGCCCGATTCCACATCGGACCCTTCGGGATACCCCCCCGGCATGACAACCCTCCTGTGGATCCTCGCCGTCGTCCTGGTGGTCGCCGGCATTCTCGCGATCGTTCGAAGGCAGCTGCTGTGGGGCATCGTGCTCATCATCGTGGGTCTGCTCGTGGGGCCCGGCGGGGTGAGCATCTTCACCTGATCACGCGGCGGTCGCGGCCCGGAGGCCCCGCCCTCACCGGGCC
>NZ_JAAXKZ010000238.1 GCF_012911875.1 Pseudonocardia bannensis
GCCCACGGCGGCGAGCCCCGACCCCGCCACGAGGGCGAGCACCGCCAGCACCGCGACCGGCAGCGTCCACCAGGTGCCGTGCTCGGCCTGGGTCCAGCCGAGGAACCCCACCGTGGCCGGGACCGCGACCAGCGCGAGCCGCGCTGTCGCCCGGCGGGCGAGCCGGCGCACCGGGCCGTCGGTCTTCAGGGCCAGGAACACCGCCCCGTGCAGGGCGAACAGCACGAGGGTCAGCAGCCCGCCGAGCAGGGCGTAGGGGCTGAACAGGTCGAGCAGACCCGCGGTGACCACGTGATCGGCGTTCATCGGGACCCCGCGGACGAGGTTGGCGAACAGCACGCCCCACAGGAACGCCGGCACCGTGCTGCCGGCGACGATCGCGGCGTCCCAGCGCGCCCGCCAGCGCGCGTCGTCGACCTTGCCTCGGTACTCGAACGCGACCCCCCGGGCGATCAGCGCCAGCAGGATCGCCAGCATCGGGAGGTAGAAGCCGCTGAGCATCGAGCCGTACCAGGCCGGGAACGCGGCGAACGTGGCACCGACCGCGGTGATCAGCCAGACCTCGTTGCCGTCCCACACCGGGCCGATCGAGTTGATCATCACGCGGCGGTCGGTGTCGTCGCGGCCGAGTACCGGCAGCAGGGTGCCGACGCCGAAGTCGAAGCCCTCCAGGACGAAGTACCCGGTCCACAGGACGGCGATCGCGACGAACCAGATGACGGGGAGATCCACGGCGCGCTCCTGGAATCAGTAGACGAACGCGGGGACGCGGTCGTCCGCGGTGCGGTCGGCGGTGCCGGGTTCGGGCTCGTCGGGGTCGGCGCCGGACGGGTAGGGCATGACGTGCCCCGGCCCGGCGTTCACGTAACGCCAGAGCAGCCCGCCCTCGATCACCGCGAGCACCGCGTAGATCAGCGTGAACGCGGTCAGCGAGATCGCGACCTCGGTGAGGCTGACGCCGGGGGAGACGCTGTTCGCGGTGAGCAGCTCGCCGACCACGGTCCAGGGCTGGCGGCCCATCTCGGTGAGCACCCAGCCGAAGATGTTGGCCGCGAGCGCCGCGGGCAGGGCGGCGATGGCGACCCGGTACATCCAGGGCCGTCCGGGCAGCCGGCCACGCCGGGTGAGCCACAGCCCGGCCACCGAGATCGCGACACCGGCCAGCCCGAGGCCCATCATCAGCCGGAACGCCCAGTACAGGACGGCGATGTTGGGCCGGTAGTCGCCGGGCCCGAACACCTGCTCGTAGCGGGCCTGGACGTTGTTGATGCCCTGGACGTTGCCGCCCGGGTCGCCGGTGGCGAGGAAGCTGAGCACGTTCGGGATCTGCAGGTTGATGTGGTTGCGGCCGTTCTCGATGTCCCCGACGGCGAACAGCGAGAACCCGGCGCCGTCCTCGTCGTCCCACAGCGCCTCGGCGCCGGCGAGCTTCATCGGCTCGTACCGCGCCATCAGCTTGGCCTGGTTGTCGCCGGAGACCGCGACGAGCACACCGGCCAGCGCGGTGACGGCGAACCCGACCCGCAGGGTCTTGCGGAACAGTTCGTGCTCGCTCGGGTGCGGGGCGTCGCTGCCGCGACGGGGCCGGCGTTCGCGCATCAGCCTGAACGCGCTCACTGCCACGACGAACAACCCGGCGGCGATGAACGCACCCGCCACGACGTGCAGGTAGGTCGACCAGGCCTGGTCGTTGCTCAGCACGGCCCAGATGTCGGTCAGCCGGGCGCGCCCGGTCTCGGAATCGACGGCGAAGCCGACCGGATGCCGCATCCAGGCGTTCGCCGCGATGATGAAGTACGCCGAGAAGTTGGTCGCGATCGCGGCGATCCAGATGCAGGCCAGGTGGACCCGGCGCGGGAGCTTGTCCCAGCCGAAGATCCACAGCCCGATGAACGTCGACTCCAGGAAGAACGCGAGCAGCGCCTCCATCGCGAGCGGCGCGCCGAACACGTCGCCGACGAACGTCGAGTAGTCACTCCAGTTCATCCCGAACTGGAACTCCTGGACGATCCCGGTGACGACGCCCATCGCGAAGTTGATCAAGAACAGCTTCCCGAAGAACTTGGTGGCGCGCAGGTACTCCGGCTTGCCGGTGCGGTACCACGCGGTCTGCAGGCTCGCGACGATCACCGACAGGCCGATCGTCAACGGGACGAACAGGAAGTGGTAGATCGTCGTGATCCCGAACTGCCACCGCGCGAGATCGAGTGCCTCCATGCCGCCGCCCCTCAGCTCACGCCGTTACTTCTACGGCCTGTAGTAGTTCTACCGCACGTAGAAACTCATCGGCAGCGCGGAGTGCTCGGGAACACCCGACGCCCGGGCGACCCTCCACCCCGGTTCCCATCGGCTCCGCCCGGATGCCCGCGCGCGCATCGTGTGGCCGGCGCGCGTCCGGTCGTGCGCGTGGCAGAGGAACGCGCGCGGCCGTCCCCGGTGTTCGTGGGCCCGGGCCCCGCGCGTTCGGTGGTGCGCGTGGCGTTCGGTTGTGCGCGTGGCGGTGGAGGGCGCGCGCAGCCGAGGGGCGCGTGGGGACACCGAGGCCGCGGGGTGGGG
>NZ_JAAXKZ010000239.1 GCF_012911875.1 Pseudonocardia bannensis
GGCAGGGGGGTCGGGTTCGGCAGCGAAACGGTCATGGCGTTCTCCACAGGGATGTCGGAAGTGGTGGGAGGCGGCGTCTGCGGAGCCGCGGTGACGGGCCGCGCGGCGGACAGCGGCGCGACGACGGGCGCCGAGCGAGCGGCGGGTGCCGGTCGGACAGCAGGTGCCGGCGGGGCTGCGGGTGGCGGGGCTGCGGGCGCCGGCGCCTGCGGAACCGCAGCCGTGGCGACGGCCGGGCGGACCTCCGTGGCGGGGTTGCCTCCCCACCGGGCGAACGGCGCGACTTCCTCGCCCTTCATCAGGAAGGCGTCGGCGTCCAGGACGGCACCGTCGCCCATCATGACGCCGTAGTGGACGAAGGACTCGACGCCGATGACGGTGCCTGCGCCGAGCACGGTGTAGTCGGACTTGAAGCTGCCGTCCTCGAGGGAGTGGCACTGGATGACGCTGCCGGCGTTGAGCACGGCGTCGTCTCCGACGGTGACCAGTGTCTTCTCGGGGATGGCGCACCCGTCGTCGAAGACCCGGCGGCCCATCGTCACCCCGAGCAGCCGCCACATCATCGGCTTGAACGGGGTGCCGCTGAACAGGGGTGAGGCGCCCAGCTTCCAGAGCCGCTCGTGACGCCAGAAGTACGGGTCGTAGATCGAGACGAAACGTGGGACGAGCCGGCGGAAGCCGAGCGTGGCCCGCTCGACCAGGGCGGTGAACAGGAAGGAGAACACCAGGGTCAGCAGTGCCGCCACGGCGAGCGCCGCCGCGCCGGACAGGTAGTACAGGTCGGCGGCGATCGCGAACAGCAGGGTGGCGACGAAGACCTGGACCCAGCGCACCCCCAGGAACGCGAGCATGGAGACGAGGTTGTGCCGGTTCTTGGCCGACAGCCGGCGGCGCAGCTCGCCCGGGTCCTTGAGGTGGTCGAACTCGGTGTCGCGGGCGACGGTGCGCGGGATCTCGAAGGGCGGCGAGCCGAGCAACCCGACGTTCTCCCGGACCGGCCCGTCGACCGGGACCATGACCTTCGTGCCGAGCAGGCAGTTCTCGCCGACGGTGGCGTTGGCCGGGAACGCGATGTTGTTGCCGAGGAAGTTGCGCGCCCCGATGTTCACCTGGGACATCCGGAAGGACGTGCTGGAGTAGTCCGCGTTCATGATCGACAGCGCGTCGGAGACCATCGTGCCGGTGCCGATGCGGGTCAGCAGCGGCGAGTCCTGCGCGAGCTCGGTGCCGAAGTTCGAGCCGGTCTGCTCGACGACGGACAGGTCGTAGCCGATGCTGCGCAGGTAGCCGACGACCGCGGAGCTGTCGCCGAACAGGGTCATGTAGAACGACGAGTTGGTCAGCCCGGTGATCGTGCGGGCCGCGATCCAGCGCAGGCCGTAGAGCGGGTAGTCCTTCCCCGGGCGGATGAACAGGCTGAGCAGCCGCGGCAGCACGATGATCGCGGCCAGGCCGCCCACGACGCCGACGACGAACAGCGCGACCGACACAGCTGCGAGGCCGAGGTAGAACGCGGGGTCCGTCAGCGACTGATGGCCTTCGCCGACCACGTCGACGACCGCCGGGATCTGGGTCAGCGCGACCATGAGGACGGCGAACCCGACCGGGCCCAGGACCAGGGCGTTGAGCAGTTGCCATGCGGCGTAGCCGAGGCGGCGGATGCGGCCGCAGCGAACCTGCCGCGCCACCCGGTAGTTCACCTGGGCCGGCTCGGCGGGGACGCCGTGCCAGGTCTGGCCGGGCGGGATCGCCTGGCCGGAGTGCAGCGAGGACGTGTGACCGAGCTGGCCACCGTCGCCGATCGCGGTCCCGAGGTCGAGCACGGTCTTCTCACCGACGAACGCGTCGCGGCCGATGGTGACCGGCCCGATCTGGATCGCGCCCGGAACGGCGCGGTAACCGGTGAAGGAGGAGTGCTTGTGGATGACGGTCCCGGCGCCGATCGTCAGCAGGTCGGTGGCCACCGGGAAGAACTCGGTCAGCACGAGCACGTCGCGACCGATCCGTGCACCGAGCAGGCGCAGGTACATCGTGTAGATCGGCGAGCCCTTGAACAGCGCCAGCGGGTTGGCCCTGACCAGCGTCTTGACCGCCCAGAAGCGCAGGTGGCCGAGACTCCACAGCTTGATCTCCCGAGCCTTCCAACGCCCGACGAGGAGCCACTTGGCGACGATCGGCAGCAGGCAGGCGGCGAGGAAGGTGACCGCGCCGTACCCGGCGGCCCGGACGAACACCGAGCCCGCCGAGCCACCCTCGGAGGCCCAGACGTAGCCTCGCTCGAGGACGAACGCGCTCAGGTAGAGGAACGCCAGGAACAACACCAGCTGCGCTGCGCCGAACACGGCGTGGCGGGCGGCGTTCCCGCGCACGACCGTCCCGGTGCGGACCGGGCGCTCGGCGGCGGCGACCGGCCCGCCGAGGGCCTGTGCCAGGTCGCGGATGGTGGTGTGCCGGTAGAGGTCGCGCATGGACACCGGGGGCAGGTCGGTGTGCTTGCGCAGCCGCGCGGAGAACTGGGCCAGCAACAGCGAGTTCGCGCCGAG
>NZ_JAAXKZ010000023.1 GCF_012911875.1 Pseudonocardia bannensis
GCCCTCGACCGCCCCCGCCTCACTGGCCGACGCCTGCGCCCCCGCGCCGACCGCCGACTGATCAACCCGCCCAGCGGCGTTCGAGCGCCCGCCCGAGCAGGGTGACGAGCAGGGCGACGCCCAGCACCGCGACAGCCGGTGCGAGGACCAGTCCGGGCGCGCTGAACAGGTACGGCCGGCCCTCGGCCAGCATCGCGCCCCACTCCGGCGTCGGCGGCTGCGCGCCGAGCCCGAGGAAGGACAGACCGGCGATGGCGAGCAACGTGTTGGCGAACCGCAGGCACCCGTGAGCGAGCAGTGGGCGCACGACACCGCGGAGGATGTGCCTGAACACCACCCGGCCGGGACCCGCCCCGAGCGCGATCGCGCTCTCCACGTAGCCGCTACCGGCCTCGCGCAGCGTCAACTGGTACGCCAGCCGCGCGAACGGGGTCCAGCCGGTGACGACCACGGCCAGCAGCAGGGTGCGCAGTCCCGGCTGCAGGACGGCCGCCAACACCAGGCCCACGATCACGGCCGGTATCGCGACCAGCACGTCGACGATGCGCAGCAGCAGCGTGGCGCCGGGCCCGCCGAGATACCCCGCCAGCATCCCCGCGACCGTCCCGAGCACCGCAGACACCGCGACGGCGAGCAGGGTGAACCCGACCGAGAGCCGGGTCCCGGCGGCGAGGCGGGCCAGCAGGTCGCGGCCCAGGTGGTCGGTGCCCAGCGGGTGCGCCGGGGACGGCGGGGCCAGCCGGTTCGTGAGGTCGTTCGTCACGGCGTCGACCGGCAGCAGCGCCATCGCCAGGAGCACCAGCACCGCGCCGAGCGCGACCCGGCCCACCACCGTCGACGGCAGCACCCGCAGCACCCTCGGCCTGCTCACCGGCCAGCCCGAACCTGACGGGCCACCGGATCCCCGAGCAGCGCCACCGACTCGGCGAGCAGGCTCGCCGCCACCGCGATCGCGACGACCAGCAGCAGCCCGGACTGCAGCATCGGCAGGTCCTGCGCCATCACCGCGTCGTAGAGCAACCGGCCCAGACCGGGTACCGCGAAGATCACCTCGACGACCACCGCGCCGCTGAGCATCCCGGCGAAGAAGATCCCCGACAGCGACGTCACCGAGGTGCAGGCCAGCCGGGCGGCGTGCACCCAGATCACCCGCCGCTCCGAGAGCCCCTTCGCCCGGGCCAGCGTGACGTGCGGGCGGCCCAGCACGTCGAGCATGTCGGCCCGGGTGAGCTGCGCGGCCAGCGCCGTCGGGAACGCGGCCAGCGTGGCCACGGGCAGCACGGCCTGCACCGGGTCCCCCCAGCCGGTGGCCGGCAGCACCCCCATGCCCACGGCGAAGATCAGCACCAGCACCGGGGCCAGGATGAACTCGGGCACCGCGACCCCGGCCACCGACAGTCCGGTGACCGAACGGTCGAGCCACCCACCGGGCCGGCGCGCCGCGTACACCCCCGCCGGGATGCCGACCACCGCCGCGAGCAGCAGCGCCAGCGCGGTCAGCACGGCGGAGACCCCGAGCGCGTCGAACAGCTGCGGCGCCACGGGGGTGCGCGTGGCGAAGGAGAAGCCCAGGTCGCCGCGCACCGCGTGCCCGAGCCAGGCCAGGTACTGCTCCAGGAGCGAGCGGTCCAGGCCCAGCTCCCGGGCGACCCGGGCGGCGACCTCCGGATCGGGCGCGGCCTCGGCGGTGCGGGCCCGGATCACCGCTCGCGTGGTGTCGGCCCCGGCCAGCCGCGGTAACAGGAAGATCCCGAACGACGCCGCCACGATCAGGACGGGGATCGACAGGACCCGCCGCAGCACCCCCGCGGGCATCAGCCGGTGCGCGCGAGTTCCGTGGTCACGAGCCGCTGCCCCTGCGGGTCGGGGACGTAACCGGACACTCCCCGGGTGGCGGTGATGTCCTGGGAGTGCACGAGCGGGATCCCCGCGGTGTCCGCGACGAGCTTCGCCGCGGCCTGCCGGAAGACCTCCTGCCGCTTCGCGGGCTCGGCGATCGCGGAGAGCCCCTCGACGAGCTCGTCGAACTCCGGCGAGCAGTAGCGATCGAGGTTGTAGGAACCGCTGCAGGTGTAGTCGCTGCGGAGCACGCCGGCGGCGTCGGGCACGTCGGAGAGGTAGGCGCGCGAGAGCAGGAACAGGTCGTAGCGACCGCCGAGGATCTCGGGTTCCAGCGTGGCGTAGTCGGCCACCCGGATCTCCGCCTCGATCCCGGCTGCGGCCAGCATGCCCTGCACGGCGGTGGCCAGGGTGGGCAGCTCGGGCCGGTTGGGGTAGGTCCACAACCGCACCGACAACGGGTTGTCCGGACCGTGCCCGGCCTCGGCCAGCAGGGCCCGTGCCGCCTCGACGTCCGCCCCGGCCGGACGCCCGGTCGAGCCCCACGGCACCGCGGGACCGAACAGGTCCGACGCCGGCAGCGCCGCCCCGGCCAGGGCCTGCTCGGCCAGGGCCGGCCGGTCCACGGCCCGCGCGACGGCCTCGCGCAACCGCCCGTCGGAGAACGGGGCCGCCGACTGGTTGAGGAACAGCGACACGGTCCGCGGGGCCGCGACCGTCTGCACCTCGACGCCGTCGGAGGCGCGCAGCTCGGCCAGCGAGGCCTCCGGGATCCCCTGTGCCACCTGCACGTCCCCGGCCTGGATCGCGATCGCGCGCGCCGCCGGGTCGGGGATGAACCGGGCCTGCACCCGGGCGAGCGCGGGCCGGCCGCCCCAGTAGGTGTCGTTGCGGGTCAGCGTGGCGTTCTGGGTGCCCTGGATCGCGTCGAGCCGCATCGGGCCGGTGCCGGTGCCGACGACCGCGGGCGGGACGGTCGGCCCACCCGCGTAGGCGGCCGGGGCGAGGATCGCGGTGTTGGGGCTGGTCAGCCGCAACGGCAGGATCGGGTCGGGGGCGGTGGTGGACAGCCGCACGGCGGACTCGCCGTCGGCCACCGCGGTCAGCCCGATGCCCCGGATCGCCCGTGGCGGGGCGGCGGCACCGGCCAGCCAGGTCAGGGCCCCGGCCACCGCGGCGCCGGACAACGGGGTGCCGTCGTGGAAGCTCACCCCGGGGCGCAGCTCGAAGCGCCAGGTCAGTGGATCCAGCCGGGTCCACGCGGTGGCCAGGTGGGGCAGCGGCTGCGTGTCCGGTCCGGACACGACGAGGGTCTCGGTGGCGCCGAGCTGGGTGAGCACGAACGCGTCGTCGGTGTCGATCGCGTAGCCCGAGCGAGGCGCGAACTGCAGCGCGACGGTCAGGTCACCGTCGGGGACCATCGCCCCGCCACCCGCCGGGCCACCACCGCATCCGGTGAGCAGCAGGAGCACCGAGACCAGCGCGAGCACCGGGCCGACGGCGCGCCGGGAACGGGGAACGGCAGTGATCACGGTGCGGCCTCTCGTCGTCGGAGCCCCGTGATCTTCTGCTGACCTGAACAACCTGTCAATGATTCCGGCCCCGCTCTGTGCAGTTTTGTGCAGCTGCTAGTAATGGGCAAGTGACCCGTATCGCCTCGTGGACCCTCGGGCGCCTCCGGATGGACCGCTTCCGGGCGCTGCCCCCGGTGATACGGCTCCTCGTGCTCACTCAGCTCGCCTTCAACGTGGGCTTCTACATGGTGCTGCCCTACCTCGCCGGGCACCTCGTGGACGATCTCGCGCTGGCCGGCGGGCTGGTCGGTCTCGTCCTCGGGTTGCGCACGTTCAGCCAGCAGGGGCTGTTCGTCGTCGGCGGCACGCTGGCCGACCGGATCGGGGCGAAACCGGTGATCCTGCTCGGCTGCGCATTGCGGGTGGCGGGGTTCGTGCTGCTCGGATCGGCCGGCTCGCTCACCGGGGTGATCGCCGGGGCGCTGCTCACCGGCTTCGCGGCGGCGCTGTTCTCCCCTGCGGTGGAGTCGTCGCTGGCCCGGGAAGCGGGCGAGGGGCAGCGATGCGGGGGGCCGACCCGCCCCGAGGTCTTCGCGCTGTTCGCCGTCAGCGGCCAGATCGGCGCCGTCACCGGGCCGTTGCTGGGAACCCTGCTGCTGCTCGTCGACTTCCGGCTGGCCTGCCTCGTCGCGGCCGGCGCGTTCGTCCTCATCGGGCTCGCACACCTGCGCTGGCTGCCGAACCGACCGGCCCCGCACCGCGACGAGCCGATGCTGGCGGGCTGGGCGGAGGTGGTGCGCAACCGCGCGTTCCTGACCTTCGCCGCGGGCTACTCCGGCTACCTGGTCTGCTACAACCAGCTCTACCTGGCCCTGCCCGCCGAGCTGCGCCGGGCCACGGGCGATCAGGAGGCGCTGGGCTGGCTGTTCGCGCTGGCATCCGTCATGGTCATCGTCGGTCAGCTGCCGACCACGGCGTGGGCCCGTCGCCGGCTGTCCACCGGCGCGGCCCTCGTGCTCGGTTTCGGCCTGATGTCCGTGGCGTTCCTGCTGGTGGCCGGGGCGACGGCGCTCATCCCCGCGGCGGGGCCGGCGGCTCCGGGCGGCGCGGTCGCACTGCTGCCCGCGGTCGGGCTGGTCGTGCTGCTGACCGCCGGGCAGATGCTCGCCGGCCCCATCGCGCAGGATCTCGTGCCGAGGCTCGCCGGCGAACGGCGACTCGGCGCCTACTTCGGGGTGCTCTCCTCGGCAGGCGGCCTCGCCGTGCTGCTCGGCAGCACCGGCGTCGGTGCGCTGCTCGACCCGGTGGTCGCCGCCCCGGTGGTGCCGTGGCTCGTGCTGGCACTGGTGCCCGCGGCCAGCGCCCTGGTCATCGGCCGCCTCGCCCGCCGCGGTTCCTTCGGATCGCCGGCCTGACGGTCGGGCTCCGGACCGGGCCCCCTCAGCGGGTCGGGAACAGGTGCGCGACCACCGGCGGGGCGGCGGCCAGCGCATCGGCCGCGGCATCGCGGGCCTGGTCGGTGCCCGTCAGCCGGTCGGCGTGCTGGCGCAGGTGCTCGCCCCACGTCCGGTAGTGCGCGACCTGCACGAACCGGGCCGGGTCGCTGCCGTCGCGGTAGAGCTCGCAGCTCGATGCGCCCGTCCGCAGCCGGGACCGGCGCACCTGCTCCATGGCCTGCAGGAACGCCGGCACGTTCGCCTCGTCGACGGTGTAGGTGATCGTCACCACCACCGGGCCCACCTCGGGATCGGCCTCCTGGGCGAGATCCGGCTCCGGCCAGTAGACGGCGGGGTCACGGTTCCACCCGGTGACATCGCGCAGCGGCCAGACCAGCACCGTCAGCGCCCCGACGGCCATCAGCACCGCGGCGGACACGAACGCCGGGACCAGCCCGAACCAGCGGGCCACGAGCCCCCACGCCAACGCGCCACCGGCCTGCCCGAACGCGAACACGATGTTGAACATGGACAGCCCGCGGGCGCGTACCCACCCCGGCAGGAACACCTGCAGGGCACCGGTCACCCCCATCAGCACCGCGAGCCAGGCGATCCCGGCCGGGACCAGCAGCACCGCGAGCAGCGCCAGGCTGTCGACCAGGACGCACGCCAGCAGCGACGCCGCGTACGCCAGCCCGGAGGCCAGCATCAGCCCGTTGGACGAGAGCCGCGACGACAGCCGCGGCATCAGGTCCGCACCGAGGACCGCTCCCGCGCCGAGAGCACCGAGCAGGAGCCCGTAGCCGGCCGCGCCGGCGCCGAGCAGGCGGCTGGCGACGAGCGGCAGCAACGCCCACATCGCCGCGCCCGGAAGCACGAACAGGACGACCCGCAGCAGCATCCGGCGCACCACCGGCGAGTTGCGGACGTAGCGCTGTCCGGCCCGCATGGCGCTCGTGAACCGCTCCGGCAACGCGCCCCGGTCACCGACCGGGTGACGCCCTGCGGTGAGCACGAGGGCGAACGCCACGGCGGCCGCCGCGTTGATCGCGAACACGGCCGCCGCCCCGACCTGGGCGATGACCAGCCCGGCCAGCGCCGCCGCGGACGGCACCTGCTCGCGTGGCACCAGCTCCTGCACCAGCGCCTGGTAGGCGGGCAGGGTCAGTGCCATGCACGAGCCGAGCAGGAAGGTGAAGATCAGCAGCAACGCGGGGGGCATCCGGTCGGCGAGGGTCAGGGCGGTCAACCCGACCCCCACGCACACCTGGAAGGTCTGCACCCCGATGAGCAGCCGGCGCCGGTCCATGATGTCGGCCAGCGCGCCGGCGGGCAGGGCGAGCAGCAGCATCGGCAGCATCGCGGCGACCTGCACCATCGCGACGAGCGTTTCGGCGCTCGGCTCGTCCACGAGCATCCACTGCGCCCCGACGGTCTGCATCCAGGTACCGAGCATGCTCCCCAGCTGCGCGAACCACAGCATCCGGAACGCCCGGACGCGCAGCGGGGCCCACACCGACTCCCGCGCCGCCGCCGCGGTCTCCCCACTGACTGTGCCCGCCGCCGTCGGCTCGGTCATCGCGCTCCTCCCGCCGGGACGGCCGCAGTCGCGACCGGCCCGGTGATGGTCTCAGGTGCGGCGCCTCACGGCCCGGGCTGAAACGGGCCCGGGCCCGGTGATCGCACCGGCCCGGGCGCTCCCCCGCTGCACCGACCGGGTGACCCCCGGCCTCCAGGCCCTGATGCGTGAGATCGAGAAGGCCCGGGCCGCCTTCACCCACGACCGCGAGTTGCCGTGGCTGCTGCCCGGCCTGCCCCCACCGGCGCGCGGAGGTCCCCGCCATCACGATCGTGCTGGTCCGGCAGGGCCGGCTCGCGTCGCAGCGGACCCTCTGGGACCACTCGGGCCTGCTCGCCCAGCTCGGCTCCCGGACCACCTCCGGCGCCCCTGACCTGCACGGATACCAGCACTGCACCGGTGCGGCCGCGAGCGGCGTGCGCGGCGGCGACAACGGGCGGGCCCCGGTCCTCGACGGGCCGGCGACGGTCCGGCGCGGACCCGGCCCGACACTGTCCACAGTGGCCTCGGTCCAACCGCACCACGGCCTCGGAACCGCCGTGAACAGGGGGTTCTCCGTGCGTCGCCGAACGGTTCTGCGAGGCTGTGCGGCGAAGTCAACCCGCGGACCCACCCGGACGGGTGGGCGCAGGGAGAAAGGAGCACGAACGATGGCACTGCCCACGCTGACTCCCGAACAGCGCCAGGAGGCGCTGAAGAAGGCCGCAGCCGCTCGCACCGCCCGCAAGGAACTGCGCGACGCGATCGCCCGCGGCGAGCAGACCATTCCCGCGGTGCTGGACCGGGCCAAGACCGACACCATCGTCGGCAAGACCAAGGTGGCCGACCTGCTCAAGAGCCTGCCCGGCTACGGGCCCGCCAAGGTGAGCGCTCTGCTGGAGCAGACCGGCATCGACGCGTCGCGCCGGGCCGCAGGCCTGGGAGAACGGCAGCGCCAGGCGCTGCTCGACGCCCTCAAGTGACCCGACGCCCGGTCCGGCGGACGGCCGCCGGACCGGGCGTGCACGTCCCCGGGAGATCGACCCGCCAGGTCTCTGTCACGCTGTCCGCGTGGAACGCTTCGTCGACGTCGCTCCCGGTGTCCGGCTCTGGGCCGAGGACTTCGCCCCTCACGGCGGGGTCGACGGCACAGCCGAGCCGCTGCTGCTGGTCATGGGCGCCAACGCGTCGGGTCTGGCCTGGCCCGATCCGTTGATCGAGCAACTGGCCGAGCGGCACCGGGTGATCCGGTACGACCACCGCGACACCGGCCGGTCCACCTGGGCCTTCGACGAGCGGCCTTACGCGATCAGCGACCTCGCCGACGACGCGATCGCCGTCCTGGACGCCTTCGGCATCGAGCGCGCCCACGTGGTCGGCATGTCGATGGGCGGGATCCTGGTCCAGTTGATGCTGCTCGATCACCCCGACCGGCTGCTGTCGGCGACCGTGCTGTGCACGACCGCCCTCGGGTCCGGCCTCGCTCGCGCAGACGACACCGAGGTCGCCGGCTCGCCCGCGCCGCCCGGCCCCGACCCGGCCCTGCTCGCGCTGTGGCAGGAGATGGGCCGCCCCCGGGACCGCGAGGCCGAGATCGCCTGGCGGGTGGAGCACTGGCGGCTGTTGAACGGCACCGGCACCCCGTTCGAGGCCGGGGAGTTCCGCGCTCTGGAGGAGCGGGTCATCGCTCACGCCGGGCGGCACGACAACCCCGCCGCGCACGCCCGGGCGGCGCAGACCGGCCTCGACCGTGGCGCGGAGCTCGCCGGCGTCGAGGTTCCGACCCTGGTCATCGAGGCCCCGGAGGACCCCGTCAACCCGCCGCCGCATTCCGGCCACCTGTCCCGGGCTCTGGGCCGCGGCCGACTGGTCCGGGTGCCCGGTATGGGACACGCGCTGAACTCGACGGTCGTCGCACCCGTCGCCGCTGCGATCCTCACCCAGAGCGCCCCCGCGGCGGCCGGCGCCGCCTCCTAGCACCTCAGGCCGCCGTCGCCTGTTCCCGGAGTTCGGGGATGAGCCAACGCAGGGCCGGGTCGGGCCGGGTCGGGATCGAGCGGTTCGTCGCCCCCGGCGTGGCGTGATGGTCCAATCGATGTGGGCGGCGGCGTGAGGTTCATCCCCACCCGCCGGTTCAGCTTCGGTTCCGCGGACCGCCCGGGGGCGGGCGCCGCGGGGCGCGGGTCCCGGCCGGTACCCCGGCGACGGGCGGAGGATGCTGGAGGATGTGGCGACCACCACACGCCCCCGGGAAGACCTCAAGCATCGGTTCGGCAGTTGGCTCCTGCACGACGTGAGCGACCGGCCGGGTGGCCGAGCGGGCCCGCACGCCCGGCCGCACCCGGAGCGGGAAGGACATCCCTGGTGGAAGGTCATGTGCCTCACCGGCGTCGACTACTTCTCGACCCTGGGGTACCAGCCGGCGATCGCGGCGCTGGCCGCTGGGATCCTGTCGCCGCTGGCGACGATCGTCCTCGTCCTCGTCACGCTGCTCGGGGCGCTGCCGGTCTACCGCCGGGTCGCCGAGGAGAGCCCGCACGGCGAGGGCTCCATCGCGATACTCGAGCGGCTGCTGCCGTTCTGGCGGGGCAAGATCTTCGTTCTGATCCTGCTCGGCTTCGCGGCCACCGACTTCATGATCACGATGACTCTGTCCGCGGCCGACGCGACCGCGCACCTGGTCGAGAACCCGCTGGTCCCGCACGCCCTGGAAGACGACCGGGTGGGCATCACGCTGGTGCTGCTCGCGTTGCTCGGCGGGGTGTTCCTCGCCGGGTTCACCGAGGCCATCACGATCGCCGTGGCGCTCGTGGGGGTCTTCCTCAGCCTGAACCTCGTGGTGGTGGTGACCGGGCTCTGGCACGTCGCCACCGCAGCCGAGGTGTTCATCGACTGGACGCGCCTGCTCGTCAGCCAGTACCCGAACCCACTGCACATGGTGGCCGTCGCCCTGCTGGTGTTCCCCAAGCTCGCGCTGGGCCTGTCGGGGTTCGAGACCGGCGTCGCCGTGATGCCGCTGGTGGAGGGCGACCCGAACGACACCGAGGAGCGGCCGCTCGGCCGCATCCGCCGCACGAAGAAGCTCCTCACCACCGCAGCACTGATCATGAGCGGCTTCCTCATCACGTCGAGCCTGATCACCACGCTGCTCATCCCGGCGCCGGAGTTCCAGCCCGGCGGGGCCGCCAACGGCCGTGCTCTCGCCTACCTCGCCCACGAGCACCTCGGCCAGTGGTTCGGCAGCGCCTACGACGTCAGCACGATCGTCATCCTGTGGTTCGCCGGCGCCTCGGCGATGGCGGGACTGCTCAACCTTGTCCCCCGCTACCTGCCCCGCTACGGGATGGCGCCGCGCTGGGCGCAGGCCGTCCGCCCGCTCGTACTGGTGTTCACGACGATCGCCTTCCTCGTCACGATCCTGTTCGACGCCGACGTCGACGCACAGGGCGGCGCCTACGCGACCGGTGTGCTGGTGCTCATCACCTCGGCGGCGATCGCGGTCACCCTGTCGGCCCGCCGGCGGCGACAGCCGAGGGCCACGGTCGCCTTCGCGGCGATCTCCGTGGTGTTCGTCTACGCGACCATCACGAACATGGTCGAGCGGCCGGAGGGCGTGAAGATCGCGTCCTGCTTCATCGCGGGCATCATGATCGTGTCCTTCCTGTCCCGGGTGATCCGCTCGTTCGAGCTGCGGGTCACCGCGGTGGACCTCGACGAGACGGCCGAGCGGTTCATCCGCGAGCTGAGCCCGGGGCCGATCCGGCTGATCGCGCACGAGCCGCCGTCCGAGCGCGACGGCCGCTCCATCGACGAGGAGTACCGGGCGAAGCTCGCCGAGGAGCGCGCCGGCCACCACATCCCCGATCCGGACAAGGTGCTGCTCGTCGAGGTCGAGGTCACGGACCCGTCGGACTTCGAGACCGAGCTCTGTGTCCGCGGGGAGCAGCGTGGCCCGTACCGGGTGCTGCGGGTGTCGGGCCCGGCGGTGCCGAACGCGATCGCCGCGCTGCTGCTGCACATCCGCGACATGACCGGCGTCCCCCCGCACATCTACTTCGACTGGACCGAGGGCAACCCGGTGAAGCATCTGCTCCGGTACCTGTTCTTCGGCGACGGCGAGGTCGCCCCCGTGACCCGGGAGATCCTGCGCGAGGCCGAGCCGGACCCCCGGCGGCGTCCGGCGGTCCACGTGGGCTGAGCAGATCAACCCGGACGCGCCGAAAGGTGTATCCGTGCCCGACAGGGGGCACCCGGTGGGGGCACCCGGAAAGGAAAGGAACACGACACATGGGTATCGAGGATCCCGAGCCGGACGTGCTCGAGCAGCGGGTGCCCGCGGTGGCGGACGCCGAGGACGACGAGCTCGAGGAGCTGCCGGACGGGCTCGCCGAGGTACCGATCGAGGCCGATCCCGCCGATGTCGCCGAGGACCTGGAGGACGTGATCCTCACGGTCCCGCGTGATACGCCGCTCGAGGCGGATCCGGCCGACGTCGCCGAGCAGCGCCGCGAGATCCCGCACGACGATCTGGACCAGGACGTCTGATCCGGACTATCGCTGGCATAGCCAGCTGGGCATCGACCCGACGGGACGTACCTCACAGACTCGATGCGCACACACGCGTCGACGGAGGTGAGGGCGACGGTGCCCGACAACGAGCCGACCACGATCGAGACGTCCCTGCAGTTCGATCCGCATTCTCCGGATCTCTCCCCCACCCGCGCCTACGAGCTCTATGCGGACCTGCGCGAGCGGTGCCCGGTGGCGCACGGTGAGAAGTACGGCGGCTACTGGGCGGTGTCGCGCTACGACGATGTGCGCGCCGTCGCGCTGGACCACGAGACGTACTCCTCGACCGGCGGGGTCTACGTCCCGGCCGTCTCGGACAACCGGTTCCCACCGATCGACCACGACCCGCCGGAGCACGCCGGGTTCCGCGCCCTGATCGCGCCGCTGACCAGCGGCGCCGCGGCGAAGGCGATGGAGCCGAAGATCCAAGCCACCGTCGACCGGCTGGTCGACGCGTTCATCGACCGGGGCCGGGCCGAGCTCGTCGACGAGCTGTCCACGCCGCTGCCGCTCGACGTCATCACCCAGCTCTACGACCTGGGCCCGCAGCAGACCGAGGACATCCGCTCCTACTCCCTGGAGTTCCTGGAGCACGCCTCCGGCCCGCGCAGCCGCGAGATCCTCGACCGGGTCTGCCGCTACTGGATCTCGCTGTTCGACGAGCGCCGGGCCGAGCCTCGCGACGACTTCCTGACCGGCCTGCTCGAGTCCAACGAGGCGCTGGGCGCGAGCGACGGTGAGCTCGCCAACATGATGTTCATCCTGACCTACGCGGGGCACGACTCGACCGCTCTCGGGCTGAGCAACGCCCTGCTCTACCTCGCCGAACACCCGGACGTGCAGCAGCGGCTCGTCGACGAGCCCAAGCTGGTGCCGTCGATGATCGACGAGATCCTGCGCTACGAGACGCCACTGCACTGGTTCCCGCGGCAGCTCACGAAGGATGCGTGCCTGCGGGGGCAGCACATGCAGGCGGGCGATCGGGTGCTGCTGCTGTTCGCCTCCGCCAACCGGGATCCGGAGGCGTTCGACCGGGCCGACGAGATCGTCATCGACCGCCGCCCGAACCGGCACCTCGCCTTCGGCGCGGGCATCCACACCTGCCCGGGGATGGCGCTGGCCAAGCTGGAGACCAAGCTCGCCGTGGAGACGGTGCTGCGCCGCATCCCCGGATTCCGGATCGACGGTGGGGTCACGCGCACCGACCCGCTGGAGGGCGGGGGCCGCCACCTCGGTGTTCGGACCCTGCCGGTGACCTGGTGAGCGCCGCGGTCACGGTGGAGGGTGGGCCGCCCACCCGCCGGCAGATGGTCACAGCGGGCAGCGCGTCCACCGTCGGTTTCGCGTTCGACCTGTTCGACCTGTTCATCCTGCTGTACGTGGCCTCGACGATCGGGCCGCTGTTCTTCCCGGCCGAGAGCGCCACCCTGCAGTTGGCCGCCACGTACGCGTCCTTCGGTGTCAGCCTGGTGATGCGCCCGCTCGGCGGGGCGGTCTTCGGCCGCTACGCCGACCGCCTCGGCCGGCGGCGCAGCATGATCGTGACGATCACCGGGGTCGGCCTGGCGACCGCGCTGATGGGCGCGTTGCCGACCTACGACACGGTCGGGGTGCTCGCCCCGCTGCTGTTCGTGGTGCTGCGCCTGGTACAGGGCCTGCTCGTCGGCGGTGTGGTGGCCTCGACGCACACGCTGGGTACCGAGACCGTCTCGCAACGCTGGCGCGGCCTGGTCTCCGGCCTGATCAGCGGCGGCGGTGCGGGCCTCGGCGCGGTCATCGCCTCGCTGGTGTTCCTCGCGGTGTCGGCGGCCTTCCCCGGTCCGGCGTTCACCGAGTGGGGCTGGCGGGTCATGTTCTTCACCGGTCTCGCGGCGTCGCTGATCAGCCTGCTGCTCTTCCGGTTCATCGAGGAGTCGCCGCTGTGGGCGCAGACGGCGAGCAGGCCCGCCGCGGAACCCGCACCGGCGCGCGACCTGTGGGCCCCGGGACGCCGGGGCGTGCTGCTGACCAGCCTGGCGCTGGTCATCGGCGCGGGCGCGCAGTACTACCTCAGCTCGGGCTTCCTGCCGACGTTCCTCGGTTCGGTCAACGAGGTGCCACCCGGGCCGCGGGGCATGTTGCTGGTGTGGACCAGCCTGGCGATCCTGCCGGTCGCGCTGCTGGTGGGGCACCTGTCCGAGCGCTTCGGCCGCCGCCCGATCTTCCTGGGTGTCGGCGTGGTCAACCTCGTCGCGCTACCGCTGCTGGTGCTGGCGATGGCCGGTCTCGGCCCGGCCGACACCGGCGCCCTGCTCGGCTACGGCCTGCTGCTCACGGTGCTCGCCAACGCGTCCTACGCCGCGGTGCCGATCTACCTCAACGAGCGCTTCCCGACCCGGCTGCGTGCGACCGCGACGGCGCTGGTGTGGAACGGCGGGTTCGCCCTCGGTGGCCTGTCGACCACGTTCGTCACGGCGGCCAGCCCGACGGTCGCCGACATCCCCGGCCGGCTGGCCCTGTTCCTGGCGGGCTGCGTCGCCGTGTTCCTCATCGGCGCCGCGCTCTCCCCCGAGACCCGGGGCGCCCTCGAGCGCTCCCCCGCCGGCACGGACGCGCAGACCGGCCCGGACGCCCCGGCGGCCGCCGCCACCCCTGCCTCCCAGGCATGACCCCGTACGAGAGGACATCCATGACCACCGAGGGACACACCGGCCGCACCGTCGTCGTCACCGGCGCCGGCGGCGGGATCGGCGGCGAGTACGTCATGGCGTTCGCCGCGGCCGGTGCGAACGTCGTGGCCACCGACGTCGCCGCCGCGGCCGATGCGGGCACGGCGCTGGCCGAGAAGGCGAGCGCGGCCGGTGCCGGCCGGGTGGCCTTCGTGGCCGCCGACGTCACCTCCGACGCCGACTGGGAGCGCGTCGTCGACACCGCGCAGCGCGAGTTCGGCCGGCTCGACGCGCTGGTCAACAACGCCGCGATCTACCAGGGCCTGGGTACCAAGAAGCACCTGACCGAGCTGACGAACGACGAGTGGGACCGGGTGCTCACGGTCAACGTGCGCGGCACCTGGCAGGCGATCAGGGCGATCGTGCCCACGATGCGCGCGAGCGGCGGCGGGCGGATCGTCAACATCTCCTCGACGGTGGCGCGGATGGGCGCGCCCGGGTTCGCGCACTACGTAGCGTCCAAGGCGGCCGTCGACGGGCTGACCCGCGCGGCGGCACGCGAGCTGGGCCCCGACGCCATCACGGTCAACGGTGTCGCCCCCGGCCTGGTCAGCGACGACGCGAGCCGCACCCTCAACACCGGCGACTACATCGCGATGGCCGCGAAGAGCCGCGCGCTGGGCCGGGAGATGGCGCCGGACGACCTGGTCGGTGCGGTGCTCTGGCTCGCCTCGCCCTCCAGCGGGTTCGTCACCGGGCAGACCGTCGTCGTGGACGGCGGCGGGGTGTTCTCGTGACGGCCGGGGCCAGCGATCTGCGGACCTGGCTGGACCTGCTCGACGGCCGCGGTGAGCTGGCACGGCTGAAGCACCCGATCGACCCCGATCAGGACGTCGCCGCCGTCCTGGAGCGGGCCGACGGCCGCCGGGCCGTGCGCTTCGACGACGTCGCCGGCGCGGAGTTCCCGCTGGTGGGCAACACCGTCGTCAGCCGCGAACAGCTCGGCCTGGCGCTGGGCTGCGGTCCGCACGAGGTGGCCGACCGGTTCGCCGCGGCGCTCGACGCCCCCCGCCCGTGCCGGCAGGTCGACCGCGACGCCGCCCCCGTGCTGGCCAACCGGCTGACCGGTGAGCGGCTGCTCTCGGCGTTGCCGCTCACCCGCCAGCACGAGCACGACGGCGGGATGTACCTGACCTCGGCGCTGCTCGCGGTCCGCGACCCGGCGAGCGGGACGATGAACCTGTCGATCAACCGGTTGCTCGCCGCCGGGGAGCGGGAACTGCGGGCGCTGCTGCTGCCCGGGCGGTTGCGGCGGATCTTCACCGAGGCCGAGGCGGCGGGCCGGGATCTCGACGTCGCGCTCGTCGTCGGAGTGCACCCGACCCTGGTGCTGGCCAGCCAGTCCCCCGCCGACCGGGAGCTCGACGATCTGGAGGTGGCGAGCGCGCTCGCCGCCGAGCCGCTGGACCTGGTCGCCGCGCCGACCGTCGACGCACTGGTCCCGGCGGGCGCGGAGTTCGTGCTGGAGGGCCGGTTCCGCGCGGGCCGGCGCGAGGCCGAGGGGCCGTTCGGGGAGTACCCGCGTACCTACGGCCCGGGTGGCCCGGCGCCCGTGATCGACCTGATCGACGCCTGGCATCGCGGCGACGCGGTGTTCCAGACGATCCTGTCCGGCGGCCGCGAGCACTTCTACGCCGGCGGGCTGCCGCGGGAGGCGATGTGCCTGCGCGCGCTGCGCCGCGCCGGGTTGGACGTCGCCGGGCTGCGGCTGCCGGAATCGGGGTCGTGCCGGCTGGCCGCCGTCGTGGCGCTGCGGAACCCGGCGCCGGGAGCGGCCACCACCGCCATGCTCACGCTGTTCCTCACCGCCGCGACGATCAAGCAGGTGACGGTGGTCGACGACGACGTCGACGTGCTCGACGACGAGCAGATCGGCTGGGCGGTGGCCACCCGGGTGCAGGCCGACCGCGACCTGCTGGTGGTCCCCGGCGCCAAGGGCAGCAGCCTGGACCCGTCGGCGACCGGCGCCCTCACGGCGAAGCTGGGTGTCGACGCGACGGTGCCGGCGGACGATCGCGAGAAGTACCGGCAGATGCGGGTGAGCCCGGCCGATCCCGAGCGGGTGCGCGCGCACCTGGCCGAGCTGGGGCTGTAGCCGATGAAGCAGATCATCGTCGCGCTGACCGGGGCCTCCGGGGCGATCTACGGCATCCGGGCCCTGGAGATCCTGCGTGCGCAGCCGGACGTGGAGACCCACCTCGTGCTGACCAAGGCGGCGCGCGCCACGATCGGCTACGAGACCGATCGCAGCGTGGCCGACGTGCGCGCGCTGGCCGACGTCGTGCACTCCGACAACGACCTCGGTGCGCCCATCTCCAGCGGGTCGTTCCGCACGGCCGGGATGCTCGTGGCCCCGTGCAGCGTGAAGACGCTGTCGGGCATCGCGACCAGCTATGACGACTCGCTGGTCGTGCGCGCGGCCGACGTCGTGCTCAAGGAGCGGCGGCGGCTCGTGCTGCTGCTGCGCGAGACGCCGCTGCACGCCGGGCACATCCGGCTGATGGCCGACGTGACGGCGTCGGGGGCGATCGTGATGCCCCCGGTGCCCGCGTTCTACGCCCGGCCGGCCAGTGTCGCGGACATCGTCGACCACACCGTCGGGCGGGCGCTGGACCTGCTCGGCATCGACACCGACGCCGTGCAGCGCTGGGACGGCGACCGGCGGCCCGAGGACGGAACCGTGCACCGGCTCTGATCGCCGGTCAGGTTGAGGCGGTGCAGCGCAGGACATCGAGGAACGCCGCGACGGGCGCCGAGGTCAGCGCGCTCTCCCGCCACACGACGCCCAGCTCGCGGTAGGTCGCCGGGTCCCGGACGGCGACGATGTCGGCGGGGTCGTGGCCGCCGTGGCCGTCACTGCCGGCGGCCAGCCGCGGCAGCAGCGCGACGCCCATCCCGGCCCGGACCATGCCGTGCACGATCGACAGCTGACCGGTCTCCAGGATGTGCCGCGGCGCGAACCCCGCCTCGGCGCAGAGCCGGTCGGCGAGCTCGCGCAGCCCGTAGCCGGGGCGCATCCCGACGAAGTCCTCGTCGGCGAGCTCGCGCAGCCACACCCCGTCCGGGCGGCCCCGCAGCGGGTGCCCGGGCGGCACCAGCAGCACGAGCGGCTCGCGGACCAGCGTTTCGCAGCCCAGCCCGGGCA
The DNA here is from genome assembly GCF_012911875.1 of Pseudonocardia bannensis. Taxonomy (GTDB): domain Bacteria; phylum Actinomycetota; class Actinomycetes; order Mycobacteriales; family Pseudonocardiaceae; genus Pseudonocardia; species Pseudonocardia bannensis. Next base: position 16,770 of record NZ_JAAXKZ010000023.1, read on the forward strand.
GCGATGTGGGCAACCGGGTCATGGCCAGGTCGAGCTCGCCGTCGCGCACCATCCGCTCGAACTCACGGGACACGTCGTGTTCGACGAGCTGGACGGTCACGGCCGGGTGGGCGCGCCGGAACGTCGCGAGCACCGCGGGGAGCAGGTACGCGCCGATGCTCGGCAACACGCCCACGGACACCCGGCCCCCGCGCAGCCCGGTCACCTCGTCGACCCGCTCGCGGCCGCGTTCGATCTCGGCCAGCGCCCGGACGGCGTGCTGGAGCAGGACCTCCCCCGCGGCGGTGAGGACGAGGTTGCGCCCGGTGCGCTCGAACAGCCTGGCCCCGACGTCCTGCTCCAGCTTGCGGATCTGCACCGACAGCGAGGGCTGGGCGAGGAACAGCCGCGCAGCGGCCCGGGTGAAGCTGCGTTCCTCGGCGACGGCGACGAAGTAGCGCAGCTGATGCAGCTCCACCGCGGAACTCCCTCGTCGGGTCTCGGTCAGACCATCTGTTTCAGACCGTATTCGGCACCATACCCACCGAGCAGCGCGATCGGAACATCGACGAGGCGGCTCCTCAGGTACTCGCCCAGCCCCTTGGCCTGCGGATCCGGGCGGGTCGACGACGCCACGCCCTCGCCGAGCAGGCCGTGCACCACGACGTTCAGCGCGCGCAGGTTCGGCAGCTCGAAGCGCTCGATCTCCAGGCCCGCGGCCTCGGGTCCGAGCAACCCGCGCAGCCGGTCGACGGTCAGGTACCCCGACATCCACGCGTAGCCGGCGTCGTCACGGGTCCACAGCCCGACGTTGGCGTTGCCGCCCTTGTCGCCGGACCGTGCCCCGCACACGGCACCCAGCGGCGCCCTGCGCGTCGGCGCCTCCGGTGCCGGTGCGCGGCGGTCGCTGCCGGAGCAGCGATCGACCCTCACGGCCCCGGACGAGGTGGGGGGGTCCGGGACCGGGCGGCGTTCCCCGTCGGGCAGCACGACGACGTGCGAGACCGCGTCGCGCGGCACCGCGGCGGGCCGGTAGACCCCGTACGCCGACTCCGCCGTCGGCGGCGTCGTGGTGTGGAAGCCGGGGTAGCCGGCGAGCGCGAGCTCCATCGTCGCGTTGGAGAAGGCGCGGCCGACCTTCCGTGGGTCGGGGTCCTTGACCGTGATCCGCAGGTGCGCCGTGGCCTGCTCGTTGGCGGGCGCGTCGTCCCGGTCGAAGCGCAGCAGCCGCACGTCGACGTCGGCGAACCGCTCCCGGCCGCCGAGCACGTCGAACAGCTGCTGCTCGGCCCACGCGGCCTTCGCCTCGATGTCCAGGCCGGTGAGCACGAGGGTCATCGTGTTCCGGAACCCGCCGACGTCGTTGAGCGCGACCTTGAGCGTCGCCGGCGGCGGGCTGCCCCGGACGCCGGAGATCCGCACCCGGTCCGGGCCCTCCTGCTCGAGCGCGACCGTGTCGAAGTGCGTGGTGACGTCCGGGCCCAGGTAGGCCGGCTCCGCGATCTCGTAGAGCAGCTGCGCGGTCACCGTGCCCACCGAGACCAGCCCGCCGGTGTCCTCGTGCTTGGTGATCACCGACGAGCCGTCGGCCGCGACCTCGGCGATCGGGAAGCCGGGGTAGCGCCGGTCGGTCACCTCGTGCACGAACGCGTAGTTGCCGCCGGTGGCCTGCGGCCCGCACTCGATGACGTGCCCGGCGACGACGGCCCCGGCCAGGCGGTCCCAGTCCGTGGCGTCCCAACCGTGCCACCACGCCGCGGGACCGCACACCAGCGAGGCGTCGGTGACCCGACCGGTGACGACGACGTCGGCGCCCGCACCCAGTGCCTCGGCGATCCCCCACCCACCCAGGTAGGCATTGGCCGACACCGGCTTCCCGGTCACCGGCGGCGTGATCGCGGCGAGGTTACCGCGCAGGTCGTCGCCCTCGACATGGGCAACGCGCACGGTGAGCCCGAGCCGCTGCGCCAGGTCCCGGATCGCGGCGGCGAGGCCGGCCGGGTTCAGCCCGCCCGCGTTGGCCACGACCTTGACCCCGCGGTCGAGGCAGGTGCCGAGCACCTGTTCGAGCTGGGTCAGGAACGTCTTCGCGTACCCGGTCGCCGGGTCCTTGGCCTGCGCCTTGGCCAGGATGAGCATGGTCAGCTCGGCCAGGTAGTCGCCGGTCAGGACATCGATCGGGCCACCGTCGACCATCTCGCGGGCAGCGGCGATGCGGTCGCCGTAGAAGCCCGAGCAGTTGCCGATCCGGACGGGGCGCCTCATGCGAACTGCCCGGGCTTGCGGCCCGTGCCGGCCGCCCCCGCGAACGCCTGAGCGATCGACATCCACTGCGTCGCCGCCGGCCCGGTGACCTCCAGCGCGGTGTCGTCGCGGTGCCGGCGCTGGGTGACGGCGAGACAGAAGTCGAGCGCCGGGCCGGACACCCGGTCCTCGGCGTCCTCGGGCCCCCAGGTCCAGACGGCGCCGCTGGGCGCGGTCAGCTCCACCCGGATCGGCACGGTCGGTGCCTGCACGTCGTTGACCGCATAGCTGAACGCCCGGGCGCCCACGCCGATGTGCGCGACGTGGCGCAGCCGGTCGGTGGGTTCGCGCTGCACCCCGACGGTGTCGGCGACGTCCTGTCCGTGCGCCCAGGTCTCCATGATCCGCGCGGTCAGCGACGACGCCGCGCTCATCGCCGGGCCGAACCACGGCACCCGCAGCGACGGGTCGAGCCCGCGGAACGCGTCGATCAGCCGCTCGCGGGCGTCGTCGAACCAGGCGAGCAGCTCGGCACCCGAGCGTCCCCGGTAGCGCTGTGCGATCGCGTCGGGGTCGATCCCACCGGCCGCGACGGCCTGCTCCAGCTCGGCGCGGAAACCGTCGGGGTCGGTGGCCGACTGCACGGCGACGTCGTCGAAGTGGGCGAGGTGGCTGATCTGGTCGGCGATCGTCCAGCCCGCCGCCGGGGTGCCCCGGCCCCAGCCGGCCTCGTCCAGGCCCACGATCAGTTCACGCAGGGCCGCGGACTCCGCGGCCAGGTCGTCGGCCAGCGCATCCATCGATACGGGCATCCCTACCGTCCCTTCCAGACCGGGGTGCGCTTCTCCCGGAACGCGGCCGGGCCCTCCTGGGCGTCCTCGGACAGGTACACCGGTTCCCAGATCTCCTCGGCCCGGTCGTAGGCCTCCCCGATCGGGTAGCGCGCGGACAGGTACGCGGTCTGCTTGGCCGCGAGCACCGACAGGGGCGCGTTCGCGGCGATCCGCTCGGCGAGGGTCTGCACGTGATCGCGCAGGTCCGGTGCCTGGACGATGTCGTTGACCAGCCCGATCTCGCGGGCCCGCCGGGCGCCGATCGGGTCGCCGGTCAGCAGGATCTGCAGCGCGACCCGCGGCGGCACCAGCCACGACAGCGGCGCCGCCCAGGGTGACCCCCGGCCGACCTTGACCTCGGTGACGCCGAACGTCGCGTGCTCGGCCGCCACGACCAGATCGCACTGCTGGGCCAACAGGAAGCCGCCGGCGAAGGCGACGCCGTTGACCGCGGCGATGGTCGGCTTCGCCACCTCGATGTTGCGGCCGATCTGCGGCAGGAAGTCCGGCGGGGGCACCCTCAGCGACGTCTCGGACATCTCCTTGAGGTCGGCGCCCGCGCAGAACGCCTTGTCGCCCGCGCCGGTCAGCACCAGGACCTTCGCCGACTCGTCGTCGTTGAACCGTCGCACGCCGTCCCAGAGGCCCTCGCGTACCGCCTTGCTCAGCGCGTTGCGCGCCTCCGGGCGGTCGATGGTCAGCCAGGCGACGCCGTTGGTCACCTCGTAGGTCACCGCGTTGTCGGTGGTCATGCGTCTCCTTTGAACAGCGCGCGCAGTTCGGGACGGTTCAGCTTGCCGCTGCCGGTCCGCGGCAGAGCGTCGACGATCTCGATACGACGCGGGCGGAGCATCCCGGACAGGTTCGGGTCGGACGCGCAGAAGGCGGCGACGTCATCGGCGGTGACGCCCTCCCGGCTCGGCACCACGACGGCCGTGACCTGTTCGACCCAGCGCTCGTGCGGGGTGCCGATCACCGCGACCTCGGCCAGGTCCGGGCAGTCGGCCAGGTGCTCCTCGACCATCTGCGGGAAGATGTTCTCCCCGCCGGAGACGATCATGTCGTCGATCCGGTCGACGTAGTAGAGGTAACCGTCGGCGTCGCGCGACATCAGGTCGCCGGTGCGGAACCAGCCGTCGGCCCAGCGCTCCTCCCGCAGCTCCGGCCGGTTCCAGTAGCCCGGGGTCACCGCGTCGCCGCGGACCCACAGCTCGCCGACCTCCGCCGATCCCGGCTCCAGGTCCGGGCCCCCCGACGGCGGGACGAGCCGGATCTGCACGACCTGTTCCATCGGCCGGCCCATCGAACCCGGCCGGCGCGGCTCGCCGGGCCGGTAGGAGACCACGAGCCCGCTCTGCTCGGTCTGGCCGTAGATCTCGGTACCGGCGATCCCGGTGCCGGCGGCCAGTCGCTCGATCGGCGCGTTCGGTGTCCGGGACCCACCGAACATGCAGATCCGGAACGAGTCGAGCACGACGGGTGCACCCACGGTCCGGTTCCCCACGTCGATCATCATCGTGGAGATGAGCCCGCCGTACGTCGGGCGCAGCCTCGTGGCCAGGTCGAGCCAGACCAGCGGGTCCCACTTCGCCATGAACGTGATCTGCCCGCCGCGGAACAGGATCGGCAGTCCGGCCAGCTGCAGCCCGCCCACGTGGAACAGCGGCATGCAGTTCAGGACGTGGTCCGCTGCCGTGAGGTCGTAGAGGTCGATCACGCCCTCGACCTGGGCGGCGATGTTGCGGTGGGTCTGCCGGACACCCTTGGGCACACCGGTCGACCCGGACGTGTACATCAGCAGTGCGTCGTCGATGTCGAGCCGCGGCTCGACGCGGTGCACCGGCTCGTGCGCCGCGACGGCCTCGGCGAACCCACCGCCCGGGCCGGTGGTGAGGATGCGCTCGGCGATCGGCAGGCCGTCGAGCACCGTGCGCAGCCGCGTCACGTCCCCGGGCAGTGCGACCAGATGGGTGGCACCGGAGTCGGCCACGGCGTGGCGCAGCGCGGCCTCGGGGAACAGGTAGTTCAGCGGGACGCCGACTCCGCCGGCCTGCCAGGTGCCGAGCAGCCCGGGCAGGTACTCGAGCTGGTTGGGCAGGTAGAACGCGACCCGGTCGCCGGGGCGCAGCCCGTGGGCCAGCAGGAAACCGGCGAACCGGCCGGCGATCTCGGCGAAGCGCGCGTAGCCGATCTCCTCGTCGTCGAGGCGCAGTGCGACCTGTCCCGCGTGGTCGGCGGCCGATCGCCGGAGCAGGGTCGCGATGTTCATCGGCCGGCCTCCTCCGTGTCCACGACGGCCAGCACCTGCCCGGTGTCGACCTGGTCGCCCGGTGCCACGTGCATCTGCGTGACCGTGCCGTCGGCGGGCGCGGCGATGGTGTGCTCCATCTTCATCGCCTCCAGCACGATCAGGGGCCGGCCTGCGGTGACGGCGTCCCCCGGCGCGGCGAGCACGCGCACGACGCCGCCGGGCATCGGGGCGAGCAGCGAGCCGGCGTGCTGCGCGGCCGACGGGTCGGCGAAGCGCGGGACCGTCACCAGCGCGGCCGACCCGATCGGGCTGTCGACGTAGGAGGTGTCCGCGGCCCGGTGCACCGAGAAGGCACGGCGGACCCCGCCGATCTCCATGTCCACCGCGGTGGGCGACGCGGCGAGCACCCGGACACCGGCGAGCGGCTCGCCGTCGACGGACACCGAGACCCCGTCGCGGTTGTACCGGTAGGCGACCTCGACGGTGCGCTCCCCGGCCGTGTACCGCACCCGCTGCGGGGCGCCGCCGACGTTGCGCCAGCCCGAGGGCAGCGTGGCCAGGACCGCCGCGCCGGCCCGGTTCGCGGCCTGCCCGGCGAGGGCCGCGGCCGTGGCGAGCGTGGCGACGACGTCGCCGGCGGGGACGCCGAGGCCGGCCGGGTCGTGCCGGGTCAGGTAGCCGGTGTCGGTGCGCCCGGCCAGGAACTCCGGCTCGCGCAGGATCCCGACGAGCAGGTCGCGGTTGGTGGTGACGCCGTGCACCCGGGCCTGCTGCAGCACCCGGGCCAGCCGCCGCGCCGCGTCGGCGCGGGTGGCTCCGTGCGCGATCACCTTGGCCAGCATCGGGTCGTAGTGCGTACCGACCACCGAACCGTCGACGACACCGGCGTCGACCCGGATCCCCGGCCCCGGCGGCACCGCGAACCGGTGCAGGGTGCCGGTGGCCGGCAGGAACCCGGCGGGGACGTCCTCGGCGTAGAGCCGTACCTCGATCGCGTGCCCGTCGATCCGGGCGTCGAGGACCTCGGGCGGCAGCGGGTCGCCCTCGGCCACCCGTAGCTGCAGCTCGACGAGGTCGAGCCCGGTGACCAGCTCGGTGACCGGGTGCTCGACCTGCAACCGGGTGTTGACCTCGAGGAAGTAGAACTCGCCCGAGTCGGTGAGCACGAACTCGACCGTGCCCGCGCCGACGTAGCCGATCGCCTTGCCCGCCGCCACGGCGGCCGCGCCCAGCTCGGCGCGCAGCGCGTCGTCGACGGCCGGCGAGGGGGCTTCCTCGACGATCTTCTGGTAGCGCCGCTGGATCGAGCACTCGCGCTCGAACAGGTGCACCACGCTGCCATGGCTGTCACCGAAGATCTGCACCTCGACGTGGCGCGGATCGACGACGAACCGCTCCAGGAACACGGTGCCGTCGCCGAACGCCGACGCGGCCTCGCGGCGGGCGCCCTCGACGGCGTCGGCGAGCTCGCCGGGCCCGTGCACGACCCGCATCCCCCGCCCGCCGCCGCCGAACGCGGCCTTGACCAGCAGCGGGAAGCCGACGCGCGCGCCCGACTCGGCGAGGTCGGTGTCGTCCGAGACCGTCACGCTCGGCAGCACCGGGACCCCGGCCGCCTCCATCAGCGACTTGGCCTCCAGCTTGGAGCCCATCGCCGCGATGGCCTCCGGTGGCGGCCCGACGAACGTGAGCCCGGCGTCGGCGCAGGCCCGGGCGAACCCGGCGTTCTCCGACAGGAACCCGTAGCCGGGGTGGATCGCGTCGGCCCCGGTCGCCCGGGCGGCGCCGATGATCAGGTCACCGCGCAGGTAGGTCTCCGACGGGGCCGCGCCGGGCAGCCGCACCGCCTCGTCGGCGAGCGCGACGAACGGGGCGTCGGCGTCGGGGTCGGAGAACACGGCCACCGTGGAGATGCCGAGCACGTGCGCGGTCCGCATGACCCGGGCGGCGATCTCGCCGCGGTTCGCGATGAGCAGTCTCTGAATCGGCTTCTGGATCGGCTTCTCAATCGGCTTCTGAATCGGCATGGCGCTCACATCCGGAAGACGCCGAAGCCACGACGGCCGGCGACGGTGTTGGAGTGCACGGCGGACAGCGACATGCCGAGCACGGTGCGGGTGTCGCGGGGGTCGATGATCCCGTCGTCGTAGAGCCGGGCGGTCACGTAGAAGGCGTGCGACTCCGCCTCGATCTGCGCCTCGATCGCCGCGGTGCGCTTCTTGTCGGCCTCTTCGTCGAACGGCCGCCCGGTCGACGCCGCCGACGCCCGGCCGACGATCGAGAGCACCCCGGCGAGCTGCGCCGCGCCCATCACGGCGAGCTTGGCCCCGGGCCAGGCGAACATCAGCCGTGGGTCGTAGGCGCGCCCGGACATGCCGTAGTTCCCGGCGCCGAACGACGACGCCATGTTGATCGTCAGGTGCGGGACCGCGCTGTTGGTCACCGCATTGATCATCTTGGCGCCGTCCTTGATGATCCCGCCCTGCTCGTACTCCGTGCCGACCATGTAGCCGGTGGTGTTCTGCAGGAAGATCAGCGGGGTGTCGGTCTGGTTGGCCAGCAGGATGAACTCGCTGGCCTTCTTGGCCTCCTCGCTGAACAGCACCCCGCGGTGGTTGGCCAGCACGCCGACCGGATAGCCGTGCACCTGCGCCCAGCCGGTGACCAGCGAAGTGCCGTAGAGCGGCTTGTACTCGTCGAACTCCGACCCGTCGACCGTGCGGGCGAGGATCTCCCGCGGGTCGAACGGCACCTTGATGTCGGCGGAGACGATGCCGAGGATCTCCTCAGGGTCGTAACGGGGTGGCGTGGGATCGAGCGCCGGGGCGGGGCCGAGCTTGCGCCAGTTGATCCGGGCCATGATCTCCCGGCCGATGCGGATCGCGTCGTGCTCGTCGGCGGCGAAGTGGTCGGACAGCCCGGACACGCGCGAGTGCATCTCCGCACCGCCGAGCGCCTCGTCGTCGGCGTCCTCCCCGGTGGCCATCTTGACCAGCGGCGGCCCGCCGAGGAACACCTTGGCCTGCCGGTCGACCAGCACCGCGTAGTCGCACATGCCGGGCACGTAGGCCCCGCCCGCGGTGGAGTTGCCGAACACCAGCGCGATCGTCGGGATCGCCATCGCCGACAGCTCGGTGAGCTCGTGGAAGATCCGCCCGGCCGGCACGAACAGCTCGGCCTGGGTGGGCAGGTCGGCCCCGCCGGACTCGACGAGGTTGATCACCGGCAGCCGGTTGACCCGCGCGATCTCCAGGGCACGCAACGTCTTCTTCAGCGAGTACGGGTTCATCGCGCCGCCGCGCACGGTCGGGTCGTGGCCGATGACCACGCACTCCACGCCGGATACGACCCCGATGCCGGTGACCACGGTGGCGCCGACGGTGAACTCGGTGCCCCACGCGGCCAGTGCGGACAGCTCCAGGAACGGGCTGTCCGGGTCGAGCAGCAGCTCCAGCCGCTCGCGCACCGGCAGCTTGCCCCGGTCCCGGTGGCGCTGGGTGTAGCGTTCACCCCCGCCGGCGATGGCCAGTTCCAGCTGCTCGGTGAGCTGGTCGAGCACGGCGAGCTGCGCGGCGCGGTTGGCCTGGTAGGTCTCGCTCGATGTGTCGACAAGGGATCTCAGGACGGGCATCGTCAGCCTTCGTAGTGGGTCGCGTGCCGCTCGCGCACGACGTTCTTCTGGATCTTGCCGGTGGAGGTGCGGGGCAGTTCGTCGGTGATGATGACGGACTTGGGGACCTTGTAGCCGTCGAGGCGCGCCTTCAGCTTCGTGATCAGTTCGGCCTCGTCGAGGGTCTCCCCGGGCTTGGGCACCACGACCGCGGTGATCGCCTCGCTCCACCGCTCGTGCGGCAGGCCGACCACCACCACCTCGGCGACCCGATCGTCGGCGGCGTAGACGGCCTTCTCCACCTCGATGGACGCGACGTTCTCCCCGCCGGTCTTGATGACGTCCTTGTAGCGGTCCGCGAACCAGAGCACGCCGCCATCGTCGAAGCGCCCGACGTCGCCGGAGTGGAACCAGCCGTGGGCGAACGCCTCCGCGGTCGCCTCGGGGTTGTGCAGGTAGCCGTTCATCGTGCTCGGCCCGCGATAGACGATCTCGCCCTGCTCGCCGGCCGGCAGCAACTCCCCGTCCGGGCCCATGATCGCGACCTGGACACCGGTGATCGGGGTGCCGACCGCGCCGATGTGGCTCAGCTGGTGCTCGGGGCGGAACAGCGTGGTCACCGGACTCATCTCGGTCTGCCCGAACAGCAGCGCGAAGTCGCAGCCGAACCCGTCGAGGCAGGCTCGGATCAGCGCGTCGGGCATCGGAGCCATCGCGTAGACGGCGCGGCGCAGGCTGGAGACGTCGCGGTCGGCGAACGACGGGTGGTCGAGCATCGCCCGGTACATCATCGGCAGCCCGAACACCTGGGTGATCCGCTCGCGCTCGACGAGCTCCAGCAGTACGGCCGGATCGAACGCGCGCAGCACGTGGATGGTCGCGCCGACCAGCACGGCGGGCGTACAGAACGCGTTGAGCTGCGCGGTGTGGAACATCGGCATCATCGCGACGAACCGGTCGGAGGCGTTCCAGCCCGAGTCGAGCGCGCTGGACGTCGACTCCAGGTAGATCGCCAGGTGACTGCCGACCACGCCCTTGGGGAAGGACGTGGTGCCGGACGTGTAGAGGTAGCTCAGCGCGTCGCGGTCACCGACGACGTACCGCGGCTCGGCATCCACCTCGGACGCCAGTTCGTCGAGCGTGGACCAGTGCCGGTCGCCGGGTTGCGCGGTGTACTGCGCCCCGGTGCCCGGTGCCACGACGACGTCGGCCACATCGGACACCTTCGTGATCGCCTCGCTCATCGCCGCGACGAGCTGGGTCTCCACGACGATGCCGCGGGCGCCGGAGTGCCCGAGCACGTAGGCCACCTCGTCGGACCGCCAGCCGAGGTTGATCGGCACGCAGACCACGCCGATCTTGGCGCACGCGTAGTAGACGGCGAGGAACTCCGCGCTGTTGCCCGAGGCGAGCCCGAGCGCGTCACCCCGGGCGTACCCGCGACCTGCCAGCCCGTGCGCGAGCCGGTTGACGAGTGAGTTGAACTCCGCGTAGGTCCAGCGCCGCTCCCCGTCGACGACCGCGAGCTGCCCCGGACGGGCCGCGGCCGTGCGGGTGAGCATGTCGCCCACGTTGACCCGGTGGATGAGGTTGTCGGCCAGTTCGTCGGTCGTCACGGCAGCTCCCGAAGGCGACTCAGTAGGACCGCGGCAGGCCCAGGCTGTGCTGGGCCACGAAGTTGAGGATCATCTCCCGGTTCACCGGCGCGATCCGCAGCAACCGGGCCAGCCCCCAGTACGGCAGCAGCCCGTACTCGCTGGCCAGGCCGTTGCCGCCATGGGTCTGCACGGCCGCGTCGATCGCGGCGAGCGCGGCTTCGGCGGCGGCGTACTTGGCCATGTTCGACGCCTCCCCGGCCGGCAGCCCGCGGTCGTGCAGCCAGGCCGCCTTCTGCGTCATCAGCGCGGCGAGCTCGGTCTCGATCTTCGCCTGGGCCAGGGGATGCGAGACGCCCTGGTGCGACCCGATCGGCCGGTCCCAGACCTGGCGCTCGTTCGCGTACTGCGCCGCGCGGGCCAGTGCGTAGCGGGCGATCCCGACGCACAACGCGGCCCCCGTGATGCGCTCCGGGTTGAGCCCGCGGAACACCTGCCGGAAGCCCTGCCCCTCCTCGCCGACCAGCGCCTCCGGGCCGACCCGGACGTCGTCGAAGTGCAGCACGAACTGCTTCTCCGGCAGCATCGCGTCGACGGGCAGCGGGGTGCGGACCAGGCCGGGCGCGTCGGTGGGCACGACGAACAGCGACATCCGGGGGCTGCCGTCCTCGCCACGTCCGCTGCGCGCGACGACGAGCAGCGCGTCGGCCTCGTCGACACCGGAGATGTAGTGCTTGGTGCCGTTGAGCAACCAGTCGCCGTTGCCGTCGCGGGTCGCCGCGGTGGCGAGCTTGTGGGTGTTCGACCCGGCGTCCGGCTCGGTGATCGCGAAGACGACCTTGCTCTCGCCGCTGGCCAGCCGGGGCAGCCACTGCTTGCGCTGCTCGTCGGTGCCGAACTCGGAGATCACCTCGGCCGAGATGGCCGCCGAGACCAGCAGCAGGAGCAGCGGGGTGCCCTGCGCGGCGATCTCCTCGCAGACCATCGCGAGCTCGACCAGCCCACCGCCTCCGCCGCCGTAGGCCTCCGGGACGTTGACCCCGATGAAGCCCGCGGCGCCGAGCGCGGCCCACAGCTCGTCGCACGGCTCGCCCGCGCGGGCGCGCTCGGCGTAGTACCGCCCGCCGAAACCGGCCGCGATCGCGCCGACCGCGGCTCGCAGGTCGCGGTGCTCGTCGCTGTCGAGGAAGTCCACCATGACTCCAGATGTGATCGGCCGTTCACTCATGGCGACCCTAGCGGCCGGCTGCCATGATGACCAGATGGTGAGCCAGCGGCCGCCGGGTTCGCGGCGGCAGCGCGACCCCGAGCGCAAGGCGCGGATCCTCGCCGCCGCCGCCGAACTGACGGCGCGGCGGGGCTTCCACGCCGTCGGGATGGCCGACATCGGTGCCGAGGCCGGGATCGTGGGCTCCGGGATCTATCGTCACTTCGACAGCAAGGACGCCATCCTGCTGGCCCTGCTCGACCAGGTGATGGACCGGCTGCAGACCGGCGCCGCCACCATCGTGTCCACCGCGCGCAGCGACCGGGCGGCCCTGTCCGCGCTGGTCCGCGACCACATCCGGGTCGCCGTGCAGGACCGCAGCGTGCTCGCGGTCTATCACCGGGAGATCCACAACCTGCCCGAGGAGGACCGCCGCAGGCTACGCCGCCGGCAGCGCCACTACCTCGAGGAGTGGGTGCACGTGCTCACGCCGCTGCGCCGCGACCTGGCCGACGGCGAGATCCGCCTCGCGGTGCACGCAGCCATCGGCGCCATCCAGTCCACGTTGTTCTTCCGCAGCGGCCTGAGTTCCGAACGGCTCACCGCACTGCTCGACACGATGGCGCACGGGTGTCTCGGCGTGGACCCGGAACCGACCGGCAACGGTGAACTGCTGATTACTAGTCCTTGATCTGATCGGCTCCGAAGGGAATGCTGAGCGGCATTCCTGCAGCAAGGGGGCTGTGATGACCGACCCGGCCGATCTCGACGTCACGTCGCTGCGCGGGCGGCGCGCCGTCCACCGCTGGGAACGCACCTCGGTCGGCGATGTCCTCGAACGGCTCACCTGGAGCTACCCGGACCAGGTTGCGATCACCGGCTGGACCGGCGCCTACGGCGACGAGCGATTCCGCCGCGTGACCTACCGCGAGGCCGACCAGGTCGCCAACCAGATCGCGCACGCGCTGGCCGCCCGGGGTCTGGAACCGGGCGCACGGGTGCTGCTGTTCTGCGAGAACTCCGTCGAGGCCTACCTCGCCAAGATCGGGATCGCGAAGGCCGGCATGGTCGCGGTGCCGCTGAACCCGAACCTGGCCGGCGACGTCGTCGAGCACCTGATCGGGCTGACCGAGCCGGGCTTCGCGATCGTCGACGCCGAGCTGTGGCCGCGCGCCGAGCAGCCCTTCACCCGCACGGGCCTCGGCGTCGGCGCCACGATCACCATCGGCGGCGGCCCGGTCGCGGGCAGCCCGTCGTTCACCGAGTTGGTGGCCGGGCACCCGGTCACCGAGCCCGACGTCGAGATCCACGGCGACGACATCTGGCAGCTGCTGTTCACCTCGGGTACGACGTCCATGCCCAAGGGCGTGATGATCTCCCACAGCTCGACGCACCTGGCCGCGATGAACTTCGCGCTGTCGCTGACCCGCGGGATCCCGCTGGAGTGCGACCTGCGGCTGGCCGTCTTCCTGCCGGTCATCTACCACATCGGCGACCAGATCTTCACGTTCTCCGCGTTCCTGTCCGGCGGCAGCCTGTTGCTCGGCCGCCGCCCGGCCCCCGACCAGGTGGCCCAGGCCGTCGCCGAGGAGCGGGTGACCGCGCTGTGGGCCGGTTCGCCGCAGTTCGTCGGCGCGTTGGCCGCCGACCTGGAGGGGCGCCCCGAACTCGATGTGACGAGCCTGCGGGTACTCGTCTACGGCTGGGGTGCGCTCGCCCCGGCGCTGCTCGGCATGCTGGAGAAGCTGTGCGGCCGGGGGCTGGTGACCTTGGGCATCTTCGGCCAGACCGAGGCGATCGCGTGCCACCGGTTCTGGCCCGGCAAGTGGGCCGAGGTGCACCGGCGCACCGCCCCGGCCACCAACTACGTGGGCGTACCGAGCCCGCTGCTCGCCTCCGACGTCGTCGACGAGTCGGGCGAGCCGGTCCGCGGAGTGCCCGGCGAGGCCGTCTACCGATCCCCGATCATGACCGCCGGCTACTACCGCAACGAGGAGGCCACCCGGGAGGCGTTCCGCGGCGGCTGGTTCCACTCCGGCGACAGCGCCACCGTCGACGACGACGGCCTGCGGATCATGGTCGACCGCTACAAGGACATCGTGAAGACCGGCGGGGAGAACGTGTCCAGCATCCGGGTCGAGGCGGTGCTGCACGCGCATCCGGACGTGCTCCGGGCCGCCGTCATCGGGCTGCCGCACGATCGGTGGGGCGAGGCCGTTACCGCCGTCGTGGTGCCGCGGCCCGGGACCGCGCCCTCGGAGCAGGACGTCGTCGGCTTCTGCCGGGAGCGGCTCGGCGGGTTCGAGACGCCGAAGCGGGTCGTGTTCGCCGACGCGCTACCCGAGACCGTCGGCGGCAAGGTCCTCAAGTACAAGCTCCGCCGGCAGCACGCCGCCCTGTACGAAGCCTGACCGAGCGCCGCCCCGGTCGCCGGCCACCGGGGCGTCGCGGGCTCAGCCGACGCGCGTCCGCTCCGGGTGTTCGTCAGTCGGCCCGGACTGGGCGGGCGGCTCCGACCGGCGCAGCCGGGGGAGGAAACGCCCGGTCCGCTCGACGTAGCCCGCGTACGCCTCGCCGTAGGCCTCGGCCAGTCCGGGCTCGCGTACGGACCTGGCCTCGATCTGCACGGCCACGACGATCAGCACCGTGGCGAGCACCCCGACGAGCGTCGGCACCATGAGCAGCGTGCCCGCGGTGGCCACCACCATGCCGGTGAACCCGGGATGGCGGACCCGCGAGTAGACGCCCCGGGGGGCCGGCGCCGAGCCTGATCCGTCACCGGTGTGGCGTGCGGAGCCGATCTGGGCCTGCGAGGTGAGCAGCAGGGCCACCCCGAGGAGCATCAGCCCGGCGCCCACGACCACGACGCCGGGGTCGCTGAACAACGCGAGCGGCTGGATGACGTCGGCCGCGACGAGCAGCGGCGCAGCCAGGCCCAGTAGCAGGGACATCCCGAACAACAGCCGGGCCCACCAGCCCGGCCAGCCGACGACGCCGGGCCTCGCGAGCACCGGCGGGTGCTCGGCCCGCGACAGCGCGCGGCGCCGGCCGATCGCTCCGACGACGACCGCCGCCAGGCCCAGGACCAGCGCGATCCGGCCTGCGGCGTGGTGGTCGAGCATCGCCGCGACGACATCCCAGGCCGGGCGCCCGGACAGCTGCTCGGTGGCGTCGGCCAGCAGCCAGAGCCCGAAGACGAAGAACAGCGCGGAGGCGCCGAACTTGATGGCCCGCTCGGGCAGGTGCCGGCCCAGTTGGCGGCCGACGACGATGGCGAGTGCGTCGGCGACGACCATGCCGACCGTCGAGCCGAGCCAGACGCCGAACCAGCCGTGCTGGGTGGCCAACGTGATCGTGGCGAGCATCGTCTTGTCGCCGAGCTCGGCCAGGAAGAACGCCACCGACGCCGCCACGACCGCCGAACGCGTCGGCTTCTCGGCCTTCTCCTGCTCCTCGTCGGTCAGTGAGTCGCCGCGCAGGGTCCAGGCCCCGAAACCGACGAAGGCGATCGCCGCGATGAGCGCGATCCAGCCGGTGGGTAGCGCGGCGCCGAGCCCGTAACCGACCGCGACCGACACCGCGTGCACGACGGCCGTGGCGATGGTGATCCCGGCCAGCACCGGCAGTGCCCGGTAACGGGTGGCGAACGTCAGCGCCATGAGCTGGGACTTGTCGCCGAGCTCGGCGACGAAGATGACCCCGAAGCTGATCGCGAACGCGACCAGGAAACCGTCCATGATCGAAAATCCACCCCTCGATCTCGCCGGATCGAGGACGCGAGCATCTTCGATCCGGCATCTGCCAGATCGAAGGTCTCGCTCGCCTGGTGGTGCAGGCCGCGCGGCCGGGAGGTCCGAGGACCGCCAGTGTGTCGACCGCGACGTTGGGAGCTACTCCCCTTCGCTGCACGGAACGCTACGCCGGACGGTCCAAGCTGTCCCCAGGAGGTGTCTCACGCCACTCAGACACCACCCAGGGACAACGCCCAGGGCCTCAGAAGAACCAGTGCACCGGCTCGCTGCCCCGCTCGGTCAGGTCGCCGAACCGGCCGCCGAGGAACGCCAGTGGCGCTCCCGGCCGGTCACAGACCTGCCGCACGTGGCCGATGACCACGACGTGGTCACCCGCCTCGAAGTGCCGATCGACCGTGCACTCCAGGTGGGCCAGCGCGTCGGGTACGACCGGCACCTCGTGCTCCCCGTGGTCGCCGTAGCGCAGCGGCAACCCGTCGAAGTGGTCTGCACCGCGGCGGGCGAACCGCAGCGCGATCTCCTCCTGCCGGGCGCCGAGCACGTTCACCGCGAACCGGCCGGCGCGCACCACAGCGTCGGTGGTGCGCGCTCCCGTGGTCAGGCACACGAGCAGCAGCGGCGGCTCCAGCGACACCGACGTCAGGGAGTTGACCGTCATACCGTGCGGCTCGTCGCCGTCGAGCGCGGTCACCACCGCGACACCGGTCGCGAACCGGCCGATGGTGCGCCGCATGGTCAACGGATCGACGCTGGTCGGTGCCGACATCACAGGACTCCTCTCCGCGATCAGACGCGGTAGCGCACCTCGAAGGTCGTGACCCCCTCCTCGGAGCGCCACGGCCCGTGCGGCATGCCCGGCGGGCGGCAGGCGTACATGCCCGCGGTGAAGGTCTCACCCAGCGTCAGGTCGGTGAACGACCCCTCGAGGATGTAGACCTCCTCCCAGAAGTCGTGGATCTGCACGCCGTTCGGCGTGGAGTCCGCACCCGGCTCGTAGCGCAGGATGCGGGTCGCCACCCCGGTGTCCGGGTCCTTGGCGAGGATCCGCTCCTTGATCTTCGGGTCGTCACCGGGGCAGATCGTGTACTCGACCTTCTCCACCGGGAAGAACTCGTGTTCCGGCTTCGCCATGGGACCTTCCTGTGCTGTCGGGGCTGATCGTCGGTGGGCGGCTGCTCGGCGACTAGTCGACGCCGTAGCTCGCCAGGAACTCGTCGACCTCGGCGAGCGGGCCGTCGAAGCCGTAGTTGCGGAACGCGTAGCCCTTCACGACGAAGGGAGCCCCCGCGTAGAACATCTCGTACTGGTGGTGCCGGCCGCCGAACTCGCTGCCCACCGCGTCCCAGACGAGCTTGAACAGCTTGATCCGCTCCTCCGCCGGTGCGCCCGGGGAGTAGATGTAGCGGTCGATGTCCGACCGGGTCTCGGGGTTGCGCATGTCCTCGATTCCGGAGGGCACCTGGAGCACGCCCCCGCCGACCAGGTCGCGCAGGATCGCGAGCGCCCGCGGGTACAGCTCGGCCTGCAGCCCCATCGCGCCGTAGACGGCCCGCTTGCCGGGGCGCCACAGCCCGGACTCGTCCGGGGCCGCGGTGTACTCCGCGGCCAGCACCGCCGACTCCACCAGGGAGGTGAGGCTGGCCAGCTCGCCGAGCTTCTCCACCACGCCGGGGAACTTGTCGACGCCGTTGACCGCCGCCACCTTCCGGGCGAGCCCGGCGAGGAACTGCAGCTTCACCGAGAACCGGATCTGGGACTGCCAGTTGCCCAGCACGTGCGCACCGGTCTCGAAGAACTGCCGGCGCAGCCCCGCGACGTCGCGGTAGACGAAGACCTTCTCCCACGGGATGAACACGTCGTCGAAGACCAGCAGCGCGTCGGTCTCGTCGTAGCGGGTGGTGAGCGGGTAGTCGTAGGAGCTCGTCGCGGCGGGCGCGAACGGCCGCCGGCAGTAGAGCTTGAGCCCCTCGGCCGCCACCGGCACCACGAAGCTCAACGCGAAGTCGGCATCGTCATCGGTCAGCGGCTTGATGCACGACACCAGGATCTCGTCGGCGACCGGGCCGCCGGTGGCCAGCATCTGCGCGCCGCGCACCACGATCCCGTCGCTGCGCTCGGAGACGACGCCGACCTGGACGAAGTCGCCCTCCCAGGCGTGCGCCGTGGTGGCCCGCGACACCTGCGGGGGGATGATCGCGTAGGAGACGTAAGGACTCTCGGTCTGCATCCGCCGGTGGTAGGCGAGCACGTTCTCGGAGAAGTCGCGCTCACCCGCGGAGAACGCCTCCGGGTGCGCGGCGAAGCCGTTGATGAACGAGGCGACGTGATCCGGGCTGCGCCCGACCCACCCGTGGGTGTGCCGGGCCCAGGTCTCGGCGGCGTGCCGGAAGGCCGTGAGATCCTCGCGGCTGCGCGGGATGCCGTACACCCGGTTGGCCTCGGCGCCGGTCTCCGGCGCGGTGAAGGTCATCTTCGACGCCGGGTCGGCGGCGATGTCGAACAGCTCGCCGATCGTCCGGGCAATGGGCGAGAAGGCGGGGTGGTCGGCAACGGCGCTGACCCGCTGGCCGTCGACGTAGATCGTGCGGTCGTCGTTGATGGCGGCGAGGTAGTCCCGTCCGGTACGCATCAGCCGCTCCTGTGCTTCGTCGAGTAGGTGTGTTCCAGAACTGTGCCGTCGGCCAGGCGCAGGCGCAGCGCCCAGTCGCGGCCGAAGACGAACCGGCCGGTCAACAGTGGCAGCGTGCCGCCGAACAGCACCAGGTCGCCGTCGGTGTCCGGCAGGGCGGCCGCCAACCGGGCCAGCACGTCGGCCGGGGTCCGCAGGGCCGCGAGGACGCCGCGCTGGTACGGCTCTCCGTCGACCTCGCTGGTGGCCTCGACGGCGTCCCAGTCGAACGACGACAGGTCGGTCGGCAACTCCAGGACCACTCCGCCGAGCGGCTTCGGGCAGGCCGCCTTGGAACCCACGATGTCGCTCTTCTCGAGCTCGCGGTCGGTGTGGTCGGAGCCGACGCCGAGGTAGTGCCGGCCCTGGTGCCGGATGACGACCGGCTCGATCTCCCCCGAGCTCGCCGGGCCGGCCACGCTGATCACCGCCTCCGTCGTGACCAGTGCGGGGTCGAGGTCGTAGAAGGCCGGCACGGTCGCGGGCGGCGGCACACCGATCTCGGCGAGCTCGGCGATGTGCGCGGCCACGGCGTCGGCGTCGCGGCCGGTGTAGCCGGCGACGATGAGCCGCGCCGGCCGGACGGCGAGCGTCTCCCCCGTCGCGCTCACGGTGAGGCGCAGCGGTGTCTGCGGCGTCTCGGTCATGGGTCAGGCCTCTCGTGTTGCTGTCGTTGCCGGGACGAGGCGGCGGTCGGCGAGCACCGGGAACTCGGTGCGCGCCGCCTCGATCACGCCGGTGTCGATGTCGCAGAAGGTCACGCCCTCGTCGTCGCCCGCCTCGGCGAGGATCTCCCCCCACGGGTCGACGATCCGGCTGTGGCCGGCGAGGCGGACCCCGTCCGCCTGCTCCCCGACCGCGTTGCAGGCGATGAGCACGACCTGCTCCTCGACCGCGCGGCAGGAGGTGAACAGCCGCCAGTGCGCCAGCCGCGCCGCGGGCCAGGCCGAGCACACCACGACCGACTCGGCACCGGCGTCCACCAGGGCGCGGAACAGCTCCGGGAAGCGCAGGTCGTAGCAGGTGGTCGTGCCCAGCCGGCCGAGCCCGGTCGCGACTGTGCCGACCTCCGACCCGGCGGTGAGCAGCTCGGCCTCCCGCGAGCGGTAGCCGAAGACGTGGATCTTCCGATAGGTGTGGACGACGTCCCCGTCGGGCCCGATGAGGACGGCCGTGTTGTACAGCCGCCCCTGGGGGTCACGCTCGAGGACGCTGCCCATGTGCAGGTGGCAGCCCAGCGCGCGGGCCCACTCACGGGCCGCCGTGACGGTGTCCCCGTCCAGTGGTTCCGCGAGATCGGCGTAGGACCCGAAGGCGAAGTACCCGGGGAGCCACAGCTCCGGCAGCACCACGAGGTCGGCGCCGGCCGCGGCGGCGACCATGTCACCGACGCGGCGGCGGCGCTCGTCGACCGGCTCCCCGGCCGGGCTGGCCACCTGCACGAGTGCCGTTCTCACTGCTGTCGTTCTCACTGCTGTCGTTCTCACTGCTGTCGTTCTCACTGCTGTCGTTCTCACCGGCCGGGTTCGCCGGCCGCCGTGAGGTGGGCCAGCAGCTCGTCGTTGAACCGCTCGCCGATCCGCTGCACCGCGTGCGGGCTACCCTCGAACAGCACCCGCTTACCCGGCAACTCCTCGGCCAGTACGTCGGCGACGTCCTCGAAGCCCGGGGTGCCGCCGCCGGTGACGACGAGCTTCGGGAAGGTCGTCGCCGCCAGTTGCGCCAGCGGGACCCCGGTTTCCCACGGCCGCTCCGTCGTGAGGTTGCGGACCGCCTCCGCGAGCGGCGGCGGCAGCGGCGAGGGCAGCTCCATCGACACGTTCAGCGTCCGCAGGAACCCGGCGGCGAACGCCTCCAGGTCGGCCGGGTCGGCCTGCGCCCAGTGCTCCCGCAGGCCCTCGATCAGCTTGTCCGCCTCCGGCCGGCCCGCGGCGTTCGGCATCGCCGGAGGCTCGATGACCGTGAGCGACCAGACCTTGTCCGGGGCGAGGGCCGCGGCGCGCATGGCCACCACCCCGCCCATCGAGGTGCCGACGAGATGCGCACCGTCACCGAGCAGTTCGACGATGTCGCGCGCGTCCCGGTCGGGATCGATCCGGCCGGTCGCCGGACTCGGGCTGTAACCGCGCCGGTAGGGCGCGATCAGCCGGTACCGGTCGGCCAGCACCTTCTGCTCGCCGAACGCGGCGGCGGCCGAGCTCAGGCTGCCGTGGACGAGGACGACGGGTGGTCCCGCGTCCCCCCACCGCTCGGCTGCGAGCACACTCACGGTGCCCGCCTCAGCCCTGGGCCGCTGCGGCGGCCGCCGCGGCGGCGAAGACGCCGTTGTCCACGTCGAGCCGGCGCGACTCGAACTTCCAGCCGTCGGCGGTGCGGACCACCACGTCGTTGTAGACGCCGGACGCGATGATGTGCGGCGCCTTCTCGACCTGGATCTTGACGACCAGGCAGTACACCGTGGCACGGTCGCCGTCGCCGTCGATGACGTAGTTCGTCATGACGTGGCGGGCGCCGTCCTCCTTGCCGGCCGCGATGTGGCCGCGGATGAACTCCTTGATGGCCTCGTGCCCGGTGAACGTCCCGTAGGTCGCGTAGAACGTGCCGTCGGGCAGCCAGCAGTTCGCCCAGGCCTCGACGTCGTGCGCGTCGAGGTACTTGACGTGGGTGTTCGACAGCTCCTGGATGGCGATCTTGTCGTCAGCGGAGAGAGGCATCAGCAGCTCCTTGTCGTGATCCAGCCGAGATCCAACGGGAGGCGACGCTAGTACTCTAGTACGTAGTATACAAGTAGCAGGCTGTAACTGGTGTGTAAGGTGGCAGCGTGCCGAAGCTGCCCGGAGTCGCCGCCGTCGAGCGGCCCCCGACCCTGGCCCGACGCGCCTACCTGCAGATCCAGCAGGCGATCCGCGACGGCGCGATCCGCCAGGAGGTTCGCTACTCCGAGAACGAGCTCGCCGAGACCCTCGGGATGTCGCGGACCCCGGTGCGCGAGGCGTTGATCTCCCTCAACCGGGAGGGCCTCGTCGAGATCGAGTCCCAGCGGGGCTTCCGGCTGCGCCAGCTCTCCGACATCGAGCGCCAGGAGGTCTTCGACCTACGGTCGCTGCTCGAGTCCTACGCCGCCGGCAAGCTCGCACTGCGCGCGTCCGACGACGACATCCGCCGCCTGCGCGAGCTCATCGACGGCCAGGCGGACCTCGGCTCGTCGTCCGACGAGTCCGCGTTCCTGGCCCTCGACGAGCAGTTCCACCTGCTGCAGTCCGAGCTGCTCGGGCTGGAGCGGACCCACGCCACGATGGTGAGCCTGCGCGGCGCCATGTGGCTGATGGGATTCCAGGCCCTGGCCCTGCCGCAGCGGCAGGAGGCCGTCATCGCCGAGCACCGGGCGATCGTCGAGGCCATCGCCCGCCGCGACCCCGACGGCGCGGCCGAGGCGGCCCGGGCGCACATCGCCAGCACCGCCGCCGCGGTCCGCTAGTTGGAGTAGACCCGCTCCGGGGTGACGAGGACGGCCGCGCGGCGCTGCTGGCGCATCGTGGCGTCGTAGGTGTCCCAGTCGTCGTGCTGCCCACCGGCACCGACGAAGATCTCGCGCAGCAGCAACCGCAGCCGCTCGTCGTCGATCCCGTCGGCCGGGTCGTCCGGACCGATGATCTCGGCGGTGCCCTCCACGGTGAACCAGTTCCAGCCCGACCGGAAGGTCAGCGCGATCCGCGGTCGCTCGCGCAGGTTCGCCAGCTTGACCTTGCCGTAGGTCACGAAGCCGACCGTGTCCGCGCCGGTCACCGGGTGCGGCACGGGTCCGGAGTTGACCAGTGACGCCTGCACCGAACCGTCGGCCCGCACCGTGGAGACCACGGCCAGGTACTTCTCCTTCGCCGCCAGCGCCCACACGTCCTGGAGGTCGACCATGACGCGACAGTAGCCCCGCGGGCCACCGACCGGGCGGAGCGAGCGCTGCTCTCCTGCTTGTGAGGGAATCAGCTCATTGCGTTAGATGATCGTGAGGACCCAGATCCAGGAGGAACCATGCCCGAAGCGGTCATCGTCGACGCGGTCCGGAGCCCGATCGGCAAGCGGAACGGTTCGCTGGCGGGGGTGCACCCGGTGGACCTGTCCGCGCACGTCCTGCGCGCTCTCGTCAACCGCACCGGCATCGACCCGTCGTCGATCGACGACGTGATCTGGGGCTGTGTGAACCAGGTCGGCGACCAGGCCGCGCAGATCGGCAGGTACGCGGTACTGGCGGCGGGCTGGCCGGAGACGGTCCCCGGGGTCACGGTCAACCGGGCCTGCGGATCGAGCCAGTCGTCGTTCGGCTTCGCGGCCGGCATGGTGCTGGCCGGGCAGTACGACCTGGTGGTGGCGGGCGGCGTCGAGTCGATGACCCGGGTTCCGCTGGGTTCCGGCCGCGATCTCGGCCGGCCCTTCGGCCCGCTCGTCCGCGAGCGCTACGCGGCCGACCTGACCAGCGGGGAGTTCCCCGGTGAGGACTTCAACCAGGGGATCGGGGCCGAGCGGATCGCAGCCAAGTGGGGGTTCTCCCGCCACGCCCTCGACGAGTACGCCGCCCGATCCCACGAGCTGGCGGCCGCCGCGGTCGACGCCGGCGCGTTCGACAGCCAGCTGGTGTCGATCCCCGAAGCGCCCGGCTTCACCGCCGACGAGGGGCTGCGCCGCGGCACCACGCCCGAGACGCTGGCCAAGCTGAAGCCGTCGTTCAGCGCCGACGGCGTGATCCACGCCGGGAACGCCTCGCAGATCTCCGACGGCGCCTCGGCCGTGCTGATCACGACCCCGGAGCGGGCCCGGGAGCTCGGGCTCACCCCGATCGCGCGCTACCACTCCGGCGCGGTGAGCGGCGCGGACCCGCTGATGATGCTGACCGGACCGATCCCGGCGACGCAGAAGGTGCTCGAGCGGTCCGGCCTGTCGATCTCCGACATCGGGGCGTACGAGGTGAACGAGGCGTTCGCCCCGGTCCCGATGGCCTGGCAGGTCGAGCTCGGCGCCGACCTGGACCGGCTGAACCCGCTCGGCGGCGCGATCGCCGTCGGGCACCCGCTCGGCGCGTCGGGCACGGTGCTGCTGACCCGGCTGGTCAACCACATGCGCGACAACGACATCCGCTACGGCCTGCAGACCATGTGCGAGGGCGGCGGCACCGCCAACGCCACCATCATCGAACTCCTGTCCTGATCCCTCCCGGCGTGGCGCTGCGCCACGCGGCCGAGCCGGTCAGTCCGGCGGCTCGGCCAGCGTGTCGGCGGCCACGGCACCGCGGGTCCCCATCGGCTCCGGCTCGCCGCGGGTCGTGTCCTGCACCGTCTGGCGTTCGGCCTCGGCGTTGACCTCCGCGCCGAGCAGCACGATGTAGCTGGTCAGGTACACCCACAACATGAACACGACGACGCCGGCGAGCGCCCCGTAGGTCTTGTTGTAGTTGCCGAAGGAGTTGACGTAGAGGCTGAAGCCTGCGGTGCCCAGGACCCACAGCGCGGTGGCGACGACGGCCCCGGGGGTGACCCAGCGGAACCGGGGCGGGTCGCGGTCCGGAGCGATGCGGTAGATCAGGGCCAGGCCGAGGAGCAGCAGGCCGATGAGCAGCACCCAGCGCGCCACCTGGGCCAGTACCGTTCCGACCGGGCCCAGGCCGAGATCCTCCAACGCGGCGGGGACCACCCCGATCAGCACCAGCGTGACCAGCACGAAGACCGCGCCGCCCAGGGCGAGTCCGACCCCGATCAGCCGCAGCTTCAGGAATCCGCGTTTCTCCTGCTCGTCGTAGACGAGGCTGATCGCCGTCACGAGGTACACCATGGCGGTGGAGGCGCTCCACAGCGCGGCGAGCACCGACACGATCAAGCCGAGGCTGAGCGATCGGCTACTGCTGCCGGTCACCGCCGCGAGCTGATCGGTGAGTAGGCGCCGCGCATCCTCCGGCAGCACTCCGGACAGGCTCTGTACCTGCTGGGCGACCTGGGCGGGATCCGCGACGAGGCCGTAGACCGTCAACGCCGCGATGATCGACGGGAACACCGCCAGGAAGGCGAAGAACGCCACTCCACCCGCGAGCACCGCGACGTTGTCGGCGCTGCTGTCCTGGAACGCCCGCTTGAGGACCTGCCACCAGCCGCGGGGCGGGATCTCCAGCGGGGTCTCGGCCTTCTGCCCCGGCAGTCGTTCTGCGTGCTCGGCCGCCATTCCACGCTCCCCCTGTCACGGCACCGAGGACCGGCCGTGTGGTCGGGCTGCAGCCCCGGCCGCCCTGTCACGGGTGCCCGGGACCGGCCCACCGCACGCATCCGATGTTCGTCGGCCGGGGGCTGCGCTCGGCACCCGCTGTCGGCCACACTCGCGGTCCGGCGAGTGAGGAGCGGCGATGCGGACGGAGCAGCAGTGGTTCCTCGGCCAGGAGGAGCGGGGCAACCCGTCCTGGCGGCTGCCCGCCTGGTGCCCGGGCAACCAGGTGCGGCCCCTGATCGACGGGCCACCTACTTCGACCGGCTGGTCGACGAGGTCGAGGCGCTCGAACCGGGCGACCACCTGCTCTTCACCGACTGGCGCGGCGACGCCGACGAGTGCATGCGCCCGGAGGGCCCGGCCATCGCCGCGCTGTTCGGCGACGCCGCGCGCCGGGGTGTGATCGTCAAGGGGTTGATGTGGCGGTCGCACACGGACAAGGCGTCCTACAGCGAGGAGGAGAACCACAGGCTCGGCGCCGAGGCCTCCGACGCGGGCGGTGAGGTCCTGCTCGACCAGCGGGTGCGCCGCGCCGGCTCGCACCACCAGAAGCTGGTGGTGCTGCGCCACCCGGAGCATCCCGAACGCGACGTCGCCTTCGCCGGCGGCATCGACCTGTGCCGCAGCCGCCGCGACGACGCCGAGCACACCGGCGATCCGCAGGCGCTGCCGATGTCGCGCTGCTACAGCCCGAACCCGTCCTGGCACGACGCCCAGCTCGAACTGCGTGGACCGGTCGTCGGCGCGCTGG
Source organism: Pseudonocardia bannensis (assembly GCF_012911875.1). Taxonomy (GTDB): domain Bacteria; phylum Actinomycetota; class Actinomycetes; order Mycobacteriales; family Pseudonocardiaceae; genus Pseudonocardia; species Pseudonocardia bannensis. The sequence continues at coordinate 41,903 of NZ_JAAXKZ010000023.1, forward strand.
ACACCGTGTTCCGGGAGCGGTGGAACGACCCCACGTCACTGGACGTGCACAATCCGATCGCGCGGCTGCGGGACGCGCTGCGCGGGGCCGATCTCACGCCGGACCCGCTCCCGGCGCAGCCCCCCGACCCGTCGGAGGCCGGCCCGCACACGGTGCAGGTGCTGCGTACCTATCCCGCCATCCGGCTGCCGTACAGCTTCGCGCCGCAGGGTGAACGATCGGTGGCCCGCGGATTCGCCAAGGCCCTGCGGCGGGCCCGCCGGCTCATCTACCTCGAGGACCAATACATGTGGTCCCCGCACATCGCCCGGCTGCTCGCCGAGGCGCTGCGCCGCAACCCGCAGCTGCACATGATCGTCGTCGTGCCGCGGCACCCGGACGTGGACGGCGCCCTCGCGCTACCGCCGAACCTGGTCGGCCGGGTGCAGGCGATCGAGTTGTGCCGCAAGGCCGCACCCGACCGGGTGCATGTGTTCGACCTGGAGAACCACGAGGGGGAAGCGGTCTACGTCCACGCCAAGGTCGCCGTCCTCGACGACGTGTGGGCGAGCGTGGGCAGCGCCAACCTCAACCGCCGCTCCTGGAGCCACGACAGCGAGCTGACCTGCGCGGTCCTCGACACCGAGCGCGACGAGCGGGAACCTACCGACCCGGCCGGACTCGGTGACGGCGCCCGCACCTTCGCCCGGGACCTGCGGCTGGCGCTGATGCGCGAGCATCTCGACCGCAGGCCCGACGACGACGATGACCTGCTGGACCCGGACTCCGCGGTCCGGGCCGTCACCGCGGCGGCGGCGGCACTGGACGACTGGTACGCGACGGGACGCCGCGGTCCCCGGCCGCCCGGCCGGTTGAGCACGCACCAACCGGAACGGCTGTCACGGCTGACCCGGCTCTGGGCGGTCCCGGTGTACCGGCTGATCTACGACCCGGACGGCCGGCCGTGGCGGGCCCGGCTGCGGCACCGCTGGTGACCCGCGGCCCTTCCCCGCTACGCCTCGCCGGTGGTATCCCCGTGAGACGGAGCCTCTCGGGGTAATCCACCGAGCACCTCCTTCCCACGACGGCGTCCCCGAGATGGGCCTGATGGCGGCTTCTACGGGAGATCTCGCCCGAGCTCGTTACCAGCTCGGGAGGAATGGGAAGGCGATGCGACGTTGACCGGAACGGAGGGATCGTCCATGTCGTCGCCGAACTCCCGCACCAACGGCCCACCCGACGATGTCGACGAGGAGTACAGCGACGAATTCAACGACGAGGACAACGACGAGGACGCGGTGGCCGCGTTCGTCGACGAGATGTTCGACGTCATGGAGCGCATGGTCCGGGCGCAGCGCAGGCTCGCCCGGGCGACGCTGACCGGGAAGGCGCAGCGCGCGCTCGAGGAGGCGCTCGCCGAACGGCTGTTGGAGGGCAGGGTCGACAGGGACGCCGACAGGGACGCCGACTACGACGAGGGGCCGGACTTCGACGAGGACGTAGACGAGGACCTGGGCGAGGACCTGGGCGAGGACGTCGATACCGAGTGGGAGGAGGAGCTCGACGACGGGCGGGACGGCGAGGAGGCCGACCCCGACGTCCGCAGGCGGCCCTGGGAAGACGTGGAGGACCAGGACGGCGAGGACTACGACGCCGACACCGACGAGGCGATGACCGGAGGCGGCGGGGAACCGATCGGCGAGCCGGACACCGAACCTGCGCAGCGACGGCCCGCCCCGGAACGTGGATCTCCGGTGCGACGGGGTGCGACCCGGCCGGGACCCCGCAGGCGTGGGAGCTGACCGCCGTCGGATGCCACCCCGGCCTCGGTCCCGGCCTCGGACTCCACGTGGATTCCCAGGCTTCACACAGGTTGGTCTCAGGCTCGGGGCGGACCGTTGTCACCATGAGCGACGAGCAGCGGGGGCAGGGCCGGCCCGACGGGGACGTCGAGAACGGCGTCACCGGGGCGAGCGGTGACCCCGGGACCCAGCAGCCCTCCGCGCCGCCCGCCGGTGGCCACTCGTATCCCGCCTCCGGGCAGGACACCGTTCACCAGCCCACCACGGACGGGGCCGGACCGGATCCGGCCGCGACCGCGGCGTACCGGCACCCGGGCGCGCCGCAGGCCGACTGGCCGCCGGCGCAGCACGGCGGGACGCCCTACGGCTCCGTGCCCGGCCCGTACGGCACGCACGCGGGAGCAGGCCATCACGGGTCCGCTCCCTTCGGCGCGAACCCGTACGGCTCCCCCCGGGCGACCGGTCAGCACGCTGCGCCGGTGCCGGGCGGCCGCCCGAAGCGGACGACGCGGCCGATGGTGGGCATCGCCGCCGCCGCGCTCATCGCGGGTCTGGTCGGTGGCGGCGCCGGCTTCGGCGGGGCCTACGCCCTGCTCGACCGCGGCAGCACCTCCGGCACGGCCCTGACCGCCACCCCGGCCAGCGCGACGACCACCGCCGTCACCAACGGCACCGTCGCGGGGGCCGCCGCGACGGCGACACCCAGCACCGTCGACATCCGGGTCGAGACCGGCCAGGGCACCGCCGAGGGCAGCGGGGTCGTCCTCAGCGCCGACGGTGCGGTCCTGACCAACAACCACGTCGTCGCCGGGGCGGCGGGCCCGATCACGGTCACCCTCGCCGACGGCGGCCAGCACACCGCCACCGTCGTCGGCACCTCGCCGAGCTACGACCTCGCGGTGATCAAGCTGCAGAACGCCTCGAACCTCACCCCGGCAACGCTGGGACGGTCCCAGGACGTGCAGGTCGGCCAGCAGGTGGTCGCGATCGGATCACCGCAGGGACTCAGCGGCACCGTCACCACGGGCATCGTCAGCGCGCTCAACCGCACCGTCTCGGTGCAGGGTGAGGACGGCTCCGGGATCGTCTACAACGGGTTGCAGACCGACGCCCCGATCAACCAGGGCAACTCCGGCGGTCCGCTGGTGAACCTCGAAGGCCAGGTCGTCGGCATCAACTCGGCCATCGCCACGGCCCGCCAGGGCGCCGGCAGCATCGGCCTCGGCTTCGCGATCCCCGTCGACCAGGCCCGGCGGGTGGCCCAGGAGATCATGAGCAGCGGCCGCGCGACCAAGCCGGTGCTCGGGGTCCTGGGCGGGGGCGGCGGGGCGGCCGGCGCGGAGTCGGGCGCGACCGTCTCGCAGGTCCAGGCCGGGTCCCCGGCCGCCGTCGCCGGCCTCGCTACGGGCGACGTGGTCACCAAGGTCGGCAGTGCGACCGTGAGCGACTTCTCCGACCTCGTCGCGCGCATCGGCTCCTACGCGCCCGGGGACAAGGTCAGCCTGACCGTGAAGAGCGGCGGCACCGAGCGCACTCTCGACGTCACCCTCGGCAGCGTCGTCGACAACGGCGCCACCACCAGCAGCGGCGGCTCGACCGGCCAGGGCACCAACCCCTTCGACGGCCGGTCACCCTTCGGCGGCAACTGATCGGCTCCCGGTCGACCCGGGGGCCTCCGGCCGGGCGGAAACCCCTCCTCCGCCCGGCCGGCCCCGTGTCGGGGCCTGATCGGCCCGCACGACACGCCGGCACGGGCACGGATGTCGCATCGGTGGGTATACGTTCGACCCGGTGACGGAGAGCGAGCCGGGTCACACCGGCCGTGGCGGCGACAGGGGAGGCGGCATGGCCGACGAGGTCCGGACCGAGCGCGACGGCGGGATCCTGGTGATCACGATGAACCGCCCGGAGGCGAAGAACGCGGTCAACGGTGCGCTCGCCCGCGCGATGGCGGCGGCGCTCGACGAGCTCGACGAGGACCGGTCGCTGACCATCGGGATCCTCACCGGAGCCGGTGGCACCTTCTCTGCGGGCATGGACCTGAAGGCCTTCCTGGCCGGCGATCTGCCGCTCATCGAGGGCCGCGGCCTGGCCGGCATCACGATCACGCCGCCCAGCAAGCCCGTCATCGCCGCGGTGGAGGGATATGCCCTGGCCGGCGGCTGCGAGATCGCGCTGGCCTGCGACCTCATCGTGGCCGCCCGGAACGCGAGGTTCGGCCTGCCGGAGACCAAGCGCGGGCTGGTCGCGGGGGCAGGCGGCCTGTTCCGGCTGCCGCAGCGGATCCCACCGGCGATCGCGATGGAGTACGCCCTGACCGGTGAGCACTTCGGCGCCGAGCAGGCCGCGCACTGGGGCCTGGTCAACCGGCTCACCGAGCCGGACGAGGCACTGGCGGGGGCGCTCGAGCTGGCCCGCAGGATCGCCGAGAACGGCCCGCTCGCCGTGCGCGCGACCAAGCAGATCATCGCCGGCGGCGCGGACTGGCCTGCCGACGAGCGGTGGGACAGGCAGGAGAAGCTGCTGCGGCCGGTGTTCGAGTCCGCCGACGCACAGGAGGGGCCGCGGGCGTTCGCCGAGAAGCGGGCGCCGGTCTGGCGCGGGGAGTGAGGGCCTGCTGAACCCCCGTCACAGGAGGGCGACGACCAGCAGGGCGACACCGGCCACGGCGAGGCCCGCCCCGATCCACGCCAGCAGGCGCTGCCGGCCACGCGCGCTCTCGGTGAGTTGCTCCTCGCTCCTGGTCGACAGCACGAACGGCAGCTTCGAGTCCGCCGGAGGCGCGATGACGAGCGGTCCGATGGAGTCGTGCACCTCCCCGAGCACGTACATCGGCGTGCCGGGGCGCAGCACCCACTCGGTGTACTGGTAGCCGATCGTCTCGTCGCGCTCGCCACCGCTGAGCGCACCGAGCACACCCATGATCCCTCCCTCGGCCCGGCGCTCGCCCTGCTCGAAGCGGTCGGCCACCTGCTCGACGCCGTCGGGGCGCCGGCCGGCCGGGTCGACCCCGATGGTCAGGCCGTCGCGGATCAGTGCGAAACCCTGGCCCGAGGTGTGCTCGGCGACGGTCTCGGTGCGGGTCGTGACGGTGGTGCGGCCGTCGCTGTCGCGGTCGTAGTGCTTGTAGCGGCGCTGGACCCGATGGCTGTGCCAGACGCACTCGATGCCGGCGAGCTCGGAGCGCAGCAGCCCGTGCGGCGCCGGGTGCGTCTCGCCGACGACCTCGCAGACCTTGCGGAACCGGCCCCTCGCGCCGAGGTCGTCGGAGATCCGGCGCAGCTCCTCCAGTTCCGGCACCGACAGCGTTTCGGTCGCCATCATGGCGTGCACCCGCTTCTGCGCCCGGGTGGCGAAGTACAGGCACCCCGCGCCCGCGAGCAACAGGACAATGCCGAAGATCCACATGGCTGCGCCGCTTCCCTCGATCGTCTGTGTCGCAGGGAGCGTAGGAAGACCCGGGCTGCCCGCGCGGGCGTGCTGACACCACTTCCGGTGTGCCGGTAGCACCTACCCGGCCCGCGGGACCGGCGCACCGGCCCGGGCGGTGACCCGGAAGTCCGCCAGGTCCGGCGTCCGGGTCATCGCCCAGTAGTCGATGAGCCGCCACGGGGTCGTGGTGACGATGCGGCCCGCGACGTTGCGGTAGTAGGTCGTCATCCCCGGATGGGTCCAGATCATCTGCTCGTGCGCGGCGTCGACGCGGGCGTTGTAGGCGTCGCACACCTCGGGACGCACCTCGAGCGCGGCGATGCCGTCCTCGGCCATCCGGCGCAGCAGGCCGGTGATGTAGCCGGTCTGGCACTCCGCGTGGAAGAACGAGCTGCCCCCGTGCCCGAGGTTGGTGTTGGGCCCGTAGAGCAGGAACAGGTTGGGGAAGTCCGGGATGGAGATGCCCAGGTGGGCCCACGCGTCGTCGTCACCCCACTGTTCGCGCAGCGGCACACCGGACCGGCCCCGGATGTCCAGCGGATAGAGCATCCGGCGGCTGGAGAAGCCGGTCGCCAGCACGAGCACGTCCACCTCGTACCGGGCGCCGTCGGCGGTGACGACCACGGAACCGTCGATCTCGCGGACACCCGAGGCGACCAGCGAGACGTCGTCGCGGCGGATCGTGGCGAACCAGTCGTTGTCCAGCAGGATCCGCTTGCCGTAGGGCGGGTAGTCCGGCAGCACCGCCTCGCGGAGCTCCTCGGCCCCGGCGATCTGCTCGTCGAGATAGGCGGTGAAGAACCGGCGGTGCTTGTCGTTGAGCGCGTTGATCGAGCGTTCCGGGTGCGGCCAGTCGGGGTCCTTGCGCAACGTCGGATGCAGCTTGTCCTGGATCATCCACATGAGACGCAGCCGGTACCAGGTCCGGTAGCCGGGGACCTGGGCCATCAGCAGCATCGTGTGGTCGTGCATCTCGCGCAGGTAGTTCGCGTTCGGCGCGACCCACTGCGGGGAGCGCTGGAACACCACCACCTGCCCCGCGACGTCGGCGATGGCCGGTACGACCTGCACCGACGACGCGCCGGTTCCGATCACGCCGACGCGCTTGCCGGCCAGGTCGACGTCGTGGTCCCAGCGCGCGGTGTGGAAGGCCGGGCCGGGGAACGACGAGAGGCCGGGCAGGTCGGGGACGACCGGCCGGTTGAACTGGCCCACCGAGCTGATGACGACGTCGACGACGTGGCGCTGTTCGGCGCCGTCGCGGTGGCGAGTCAGCACCTCCCAGGTACTCGACGCCTCGTCCCACCGCGCCGAGACGACGTCGGTCCCGAACCGGATCGACGGCAGCAGCCCTGCCTCCCGCGCGACGTCCTGGACGTAGCCGAGGATCTCGGGCTGCTTGGCGTAGTAGCGCGACCAGTCGGGACGGGGCGCGAAGGAGTAGGAGTACAGGTGGCTCGGGGTGTCGACGCCGGCGCCGGGGTAGTCGTTCTCGAGCCAGGTCCCGCCGACCGCGTCGTTGCGCTCGACGATCGTGAACGGCAGGCCGAGGTGCGCCAGCGCGACCCCGATGCACACCCCCGAGATCCCGGCCCCGATCACGAGCACCCGTGGCCGGTCGCCGCCCAGCGGTGGGGTACGCAGCCACGCGGGTGTCCGGAAACCGCCGTCCTCGGCCATCGCCTCGGCGTACTCCTCCGGCACCTGCTCGCCCAGCGAGACGCTGAGCATCGCGACGATCCGGTCGTCGGACGGTGGGGCGGGCACCGTGCGCCGCCCGTCCCGCAGCTCACGCAGCACGTCGAGCGCGGCGTCGCGGATCTCGGCCTGCCGCGCCTCGGGCAGCCCGCCGGTGTCGTTGTCGTTGAGCGCGATGGTGCGGGTGGGCCGGTAGGGATCCTGGAGCCACCTGTCGTCCCCGGTCAGATGCGCGAGGACGAGCAACAGGGTCGGGATGTTGGCCGCGGACAGTGCGGCCCGCAGCTCCTCGTCGGTCGCGGTCGGCAGCGGCTCAGGCGTGGTGATGGGCATCAGGCGGCCTCCGGGTCGGCGGGCAGCAGCCCGGTCCGGCGCAGGAACGCGGCCATTTCGGACAGTCCCGCGTCGTGCGCGGGGTGGGTGGGCAGCTGGAGGTAGCCGTGCGGGGCGCCGGGCGCGACGTGCAGCTCGTGCTCCACGGAGGCGGCGGCCAGCCGGGCGGCCAGCGCCTCCGACTCGGGCCGCAACGGGTCCCGCTCCCCCACGGTCAGCCACGTGGGCGGGAAGCCCGCGACGTGGCCCTCGGGGCTGAGCCGCGGGTCGCCGCGCAACGCGTCGAAGTCCGCGGGCTGCAGGTAGAGCTGGCTGGCGGCGTCGTCGCCACCGAGCAGGCCGGACAGCGTGGGCAGGGCCCGGTGGTAGTCGTACACGCCGTAGAACAGCAGCGCGGCCCGCACGTGGCCGGCACCCGGCACACCCGCTGCGAGCAGCGCGGCGGCGAGGTTCGCACCCGCCGAGTCGCCACCGACGAGCAACCGGCCGGGATCCCCGCCGAACTCCGCGACCCCGCTGCGGGCCCAGTCCAGCGCGAACGCCGCGTCGCCGACGGCCCCGGGGAACCGGTACTTCGGGGCCCGCCGGTAGTCCACCGAGACCACCAGCAGCCCGCGGGCGGCGAGCTCCGCGGCCAGCCGGCGGTGGGTCCACGGCGAGCCCATCACCCAGCCGCCCCCGTGCAGGTAGACCAGGGCCGGGAACGGGCCGTCGCCGAGCGGGACGGTCACGTCGACGCCGAGCCGCCAGCCGTCGTCGGCCCGCAGCGGCACGCCTCGGTGCACGGCCGCGACGGGCGGCGGGTCGGAGTTGGAGTAGTCGTCGAAGCTCTTGAGCAGCTCGACCGGGGACCCGCCCGCGGGCAACCGCATCGTGGTCTGGAACTCGAGCAGCGCGGCGGGCACGCCGTGGGCGGTGTCGGTCATCGATCCCGAAACTAGGATAAGGAATCCGGCACCGTCAACGGCGTGGGGCCGGTGCCCGAGAATGGGACATCGAACCGGCCGGGCCGGGCCGTCGTGCAGGTCGGAGCCCCCGCCGGGCCCCCTCACCCACGGGTCAGCTCGGCCGTCACCAGGTCCGGAGCGCTGATCATGGCGTCGTGCCCGGTGTCGAGCTCCCGCCAGGCCCACCCCTCCCGGCGGACGATCTCGTGTCCGGACGCGAGCGCGGTGTACGGCGGGTTCGCGCAGTAGAGGTAGGACACGGGGAGCCCGGCACCGATCGGTTCGGACAGGGCCAGCGGCTCACGGTAGGTGGGCAGCGGGTGCGGGGTGAGCCGCCGGTTCACCCAGGCGAGGTCGTCGGGATCGGTGAGCCCGAAGGCCGTCGCCGGCGGCGCCGGGATCGCGGCACCGCCGTCGAGGCGAGCGGCGTCCGCCTCCCGCTGGGCGCGGACCTCGGCGGGCAGGCCGTCGAAGGCGCACTGCCCGGAGTCCACCACCAGCCCGTCGAGCAGCACGAGTCGGCGGATCCGCGCCGGGACCCGGTCAGCCGCGCCGAGCACCGCGAGCGCACCGAAGCTGTGCCCGACCAGCACGACATCGGTGAGCTCCTCCGTCTCCAGCACCGCCACCACGTCCTGGACCACGGTGCCGAGCCCGACCTCGGCAGCGGGCAGGTGTGCACGCTCACCGAGCCCGGTCAGCGTCGGGGTGAACACCTCGTGCCCGGCGGCGCGCAGCCGCGATGCGACCCGCCGCCAGCACCACCCGCCGTGGTAGGCGCCGTGCACCAGCACGAATGTGTCCGACATGGACATACCTCCCGCTCCCCATGGGCCGGCCGTCAGCCTCGCACGGAGCGCGTGTTCCACGGCGAGGCATGCGCGCGTCACCGTGCGCCAAGTTGAGACACGCGTCACGGTGGATACCGCGATCAGATAACACCGCGAGCACGGCCTGGTCCGAACGGCCCAACTCCACCGCCGCCCCCGGACCCGCGAAGCACACTGAGGAGCTCATCGGTGAAATTCCAGTTGTTCACCCTGCCGACGATTCCGGCCACCTTGGAGGAGCGCGCCGCGAAGCGGCCCATCGGCCGGAACAACGACCACTTCCAGGCGATGATCGCCGAAGTCCGCGAGCTGGCGATCATGGCCGACGAGTTCGGCTTCGACGTCTTCTCGACCACGGAGCACCACTTCCACTCCGAGGGCTTCGAGGCGTCCGTGCAGCCGATGATGCTCTACGCCGACCTGGCCGCCCGCACCAAGAACATCTCGTTCGCGCCGCTGTCGCTGGTGCTGCCGGCGAACGACCCGCTGCGCGTCGCCGAGCAGGTCGCGATGCTCGACCACCTCACCGGTGGCCGCGTCTACGGCGGTTACGCCCGCGGCTACCAGGACCGCTGGGTCAACGTGCTGGGGCAGCACGTCCCGGTCAAGGGCACCCCGATGGACGGCGGTGACGACGACAAGCACAACCGCGCGGTCCACGAGGAGTACCTCGACATCGTCTACAAGGCATGGACCGAGGACCTGCTGACCTACGACGGCCAGTTCTACCAGGTGCCGCCGAAGGAGGGCATCACCCGCTGGCCGGCCGCCGAGTGGACCAAGCAGTACGGGCACCCGGACGAGATCGACGAGAACGGGCACATCCGCGGCATCTCGGTCATCCCGAAGCCGCTGCAGCAGCCCTACCCGAAGGCGTTCCAGCCGTTCTCGGTCTCCCCGTCGACGATGATCCACACCGCGCACAACGGCGTCATGCCGATCATCCTCACGGCGGAGCCGGAGCAGTTCAAGACGCTGGCGAAGCTCTACCAGCAGTCCGCCGCGGAGGTGGGTCGCAACCTCAAGCTCGGTGAGAGCATCGGCGCCTTCCGCGCGGTCGCCTTCGGCGACACCCGCGAGCAGGCCTGGGAGCTCATGGAGCGCACCAACTACTACGGCTTCCAGATCTACTTCTCCGGCTTCGGCTTCTGGGAGGCACTGCGCCTGCCCGAGGACAAGGAGAAGTTCCCGGGCCTCCTCCCGCCGGAGGAGTGGACGATGGAGCGCTTCACCAAGACCAAGTACGGCCTGGTGGGCACCGTCGACGACATCAAGCGCGACATCGAGGACCTCATCAAGATCCACGGTGAGGACGGCGAGCTCGAGTGGTTCTCCTGGTTCTTCGACCAGGGCCTGATGCCGATCGACGAGGCCAAGCGCCAGCTGGAGTTGTTCGCCGAGCACATCATCCCGGAGTTCCGGGACTGACCCGCACGACCCGCATCGCGCAGCCTCGTCGTCGTTCCCGGCAGCCCGGGACGACGACGAGGCTGCCGTCGTGCGGGGTCAGCCGAAGCGCACCGGTTGGCCGGTCGACTCCAGCACCGCCATCCAGAGGTCACCATGCGGGTCGACCTGGTTGCGCCGGCTGACCGCCAGCGACATCGGGATGTGCACGAACCGCCGCCGCCACCGGCCGACGACCATCTCGGTGCGCCCGGACATGGCGGCGTGCACCGCGGCCTGCGAGAGCCGCACGCAGTAGACGCTGTCGTAGGGGTTGGCCGGGACGCTGCGGATCGCGTAGCTCGGGTCGATGTAGCGGATGGAGGTCTCGACGCCGGCCTCGGCGAAGTACTCGTCGATCCGCTGCCGCAGGTACGGGCCGATGTCGGAGAGCTTCGCGTTGCCGGAGGCGTCGGCCCCCGCCTGTCGCTCGAGCAACTCCTGCCCGGCGCCCTCGGCCACCACGACGACGGCGTGCCCGCGCTCGGCGACCCGGCGGCGCAGGTGCGCGAGCAGCCCGCCCTCCCCCTCGAGCGCGAACGGCACCTCGGGGATCAGTACCACGTCCGCGCCGCTGCGGGCCAGGGCGGCGTAGCAGGCGATGAAACCGGAGTGCCGGCCCATCAGCTTGACCAGCCCGATGCCGTTCGCGGTGGACTTGGCCTCCACCTGCGCGGCCCGGATCGCGTCGCTGGCCAGGCCGAACGCGGTCTGGAACCCGAAGCTCTGGTCGATGTAGGGGATGTCGTTGTCGATGGTCTTCGGAATGCCGACCACCGAGATCAGCAGGCCGCGCTCGGCGACGACCCGCGCGATCTGCATCGCCCCGCGCATCGACCCGTCACCGCCGACCACGAACAGCACGTTGAGGTGCATTCGCTCCAGGCAGTCGACGATCTCCTCGGGGTCCTGCGGACCGCGCGACGTGCCGAGCACCGTGCCGCCGTCGACGGCGATGTCCCGGACCCGCTCCGGGGTCAGCTCGACGACGTCGTAGCCGTAGTCGGCGATGAAGCCCTGGTAGCCGTTGCGGAACCCGACCACCCGGCGGACCCGGTAGTGGTAGGTCAGCGTGCGCACGAGCCCGGCGATGACGTCGTTGAGACCGGGGCACAGCCCGCCGCAGGTGACGATCCCGGCGCGGGTCTTGGACGGGTCGAAGAAGATCTTGCGACGCGGCCCGCAGGGCTCCATCCCGGGCAGCTCGTGCAGCGGGCCACCTCGGCTGGAGATGCCGGCCACGGTGTCGTCGAGCAGCACCCGGTCCTGCTCGTCGACGTAGTGCTCGGTGGTCTGCCGCGAGTCCAGCAGCGGGACCATGGGCGAGGTGATCCGGGCGGGCCCCAGCGTCGCGATGGACAGGTCCGGGACCGGCTCGCGGCGGCGCGGGCCGCCGTCGGGCAGCCGCACCACGTTGTCGGCCGGGTCGTGCAGGATCGGTTCCATTGTCTCGAATGCACCGCTCATCGGGCCGCTCCCTCCGGGATGCGTGCCGGTGGCCACCCCGCGACGGTGGGGACGGTGACCTCTTGACCGTTCCAGAGTGCCGCAACCGGCAGTTGAACGGCACTCCGGGTGAGTTTTGCGTCTCAGCTCATCCCGAGCACACGGTCCACGGCGATCTCGATGACCACCCGCTGCGGGTTCTCCCGCGGCACCCGGTAGCGCGCGGCGTAGCGGCGCTCGGCGCCGGCCACCGAGTCCGCATCGTCCCGGACCACCGCCCGGCCCTCCAGTGTGGACCACCGGCGTCCGTCCACCTGGGACACCGCGACCCGCGCACCGTCCGGGCCGGCGGCGATGACGTTGCGCGCCTTCTGCGAGCCCCGGCTGCAGATGACCCGCGCCACCCCGGCCTCGACGTCGAGCGTGATGCCCACGGGCACGACGTGCGGGGTGCCGTCCCGCCGCGGGGTGACGAGGAAGCCGAGGTGGCGCTCGGTCCAGAACTCACGGAACTCCGCCGACACCTGATCCGGATCCAGCCCACGCCTGATCGTCCGAGCGGTCATGGCGCCATCCTCCCGCC